>NZ_CP088284.1:300000-456902 GCF_011516645.4 Bradyrhizobium septentrionale
TCGTTCGCGGCCTGCGGGTTCACTTTGCGGGTCGCGTGATTCTTGACGGCTGAGCAGCGTGCTTACCTTCCGGGTTCGGGCCTCGACCAGCAAGCTTGAGGAATTGTCAGATGTGCGGTGAGCGGTGATCGGGTTCTTTCCTCGGTCAAGGTTTCGATGATCGCAGTTCGTGTTCTTGGCCGTTTCTTCTGGCACACCCACGTCGTCCTTGATTGGCATGTCTGACCGAAGGGCGGCGTCGCTTAAGCGCCGCCTCGCTCTTATCCCCGCAACAGCCGGTTACGACTTTCTTCCCCTGGACCGCTGCGCGTCCATTCCTCGCGCAAGACAAGAAAGTCGTGCCCTGGCTGCCCTCTACTGCGTGCCGGCCCCTGCGGGGTGCGGGTCGACCGCCTCCGGTCTGTCGCCAGCCATCGAGGCCGCGATGGGCGTGGCCCGGAAACTGAAAAAGGACACGACAATGGCGACCATCGGCACCTTCACCTCGACCGGCAACGGCTTCACCGGCACGGTTCGCACCCTCGCCCTCAATGCCAAAGCCAAGCTGGTGCGGGTCGAGAACCCCTCCGACAAGGGACCACACTTCCGCATCTTCGCCGGTAATGTCGAGCTAGGAGCGGCTTGGCAGAAGACCGCCAGGGACACCGAGCGCGATTACCTCTCGGTCAAGCTGGACGACCCGAGCTTCCCGGCTCCAATCTATGCCACCCTGATTGAGGTGGAAGGCCAGGAAGGTCTTCAGCTCATCTGGTCCCGCCCCAGCCGGGACTGAGGGCCCTCGAGAGCGGCCTCGCCGAAAGGCGGGGCCGCGTCTGCATTGACACCAGCAGATGTGCGCACGCTCAGGGCCTCAGGCGCGGGTATGGAGCCGTTTAGCTTATTGTTACGAGGGTATGAACCGACCAGTTTGAACCTCCTCCGAATGAGTGGACACCTGTAGTAGGCTCAGAGAGCCCGGAGGTGTCGGATGCAAGAGCGTCAACGTCGGTCGTTTACCGAGGAGTACAAGCGGCAGGCCGCTGAACTCGTGGTATCGAGTGGCCGGTCGATCACGTCGGTCGGCAAGGAACTCGGTCTGCGTGATTCGGTGCTGCGGCGCTGGGTGGAGAAGCTCCGGCAGGAGCCGGCAGCGGCGGCGCGGCGCCCCACGACGCAAGCGACGCCGATGCCGGCGGACCAGGCTGCCGAGATCGCCCGGCTGCGCGAGGAGAATGAGCGGCTGCGCATGGAGCGGGACATTTTAAAAAACTGTCCAGCGCCGTGGCGTGCCTGCGCGGGGTAGAAACAGCCTTGTGCTATCGTCTGAGGCCGGGAGGGTAGCGGCCGTCAGCTTATTGGAGGCACTGTCCCCGTTAAAAAACGTGGTCCATGGGTGCATGCGGACTTGAGAGTGGTGACGGCGCTCCGGCGGCGATCCCGATTAGGAAGATGACAAATTGGCATAACCCAGACCCTCCTGCCCATGATTGGACGGAGGACCCGCAATGCTCAAGACGACAACTGCAGATCGCCCGGAATTGAAGCCAGTCAACGTCGGGGCGGCTGCCATCGACATCGGATCAAAGATGCACATGGCCGCCGTGAACCCGGCCTGCACCGATGTCCCAGTGCGCACGTTCAGCACGTTCACACAGGACCTGCATAGTCTGGCGGACTGGTTCAAGACATGCGGTGTGACCAGCGTCGCGATGGAATCGTAAGCGCGCATTTTACTGCACAGGCTGCGCGCGCGGCTGGCCGCGGCGTCGCGTGGCGCCGGGGCCCAGCGGGATCATCGGAACGGCTTGATTGATCCTGAGCGTTTGACGGTCAGCCGCTGTCGTTGTCAGCTGGCAGGTTTTTTTGAGCGGTGCAATTGAACGGCAACAGATCTTCGATATCGGCGTCTGGCGCGCGTTGGGGCAATTCGGTGAGCGCGTGACGTAGCCATGCATAGGGATCGACGCCGCATGCCCGGCATGTCAGCACCAAACTGTAGATCACGGCGCTTGCCTTGGCGCCGGCAACGGTGTCGCTGAACAGCCAACTTTTTCGTCCGGTGCAAAACGGCCTGATGTCGCGCTCCAGAACATTGTTATCGATCGGGGCGAGACCGTCACTGGTGTAACGGGTCAGATAATCCCATTGGTTGCGTGCATAGGCGATCGCCTTGCCGGTCAAGCTTTCGGGTAGCACCTTCGGCGCCTGGTCGTCGAGCCAGGTCCGGAAGGCGGCCAATACCGGCAGGCTATGCTGCTGGCGCAGCCGCAAGGTGTATGCGGCGCGCGTTTCGCCGTCGGGCGGCGTCTGGCGCGCCACCCTCTCGACCTCGTACAACGCCTCGAAGAACTTGAGCGCCTGCAATGGCGGACCGCCAGGCTTTGTCCTGGCCTTGAGCGCATCGGTAAATTTCCTGCGCGCATGCGCCATACAGCCGAGATGGGTCGCGCCTGTCAGCGTGCGCCAGGCGTCATAGCCGTCGCTCATCAACAAGCCGCGATAGCCGGCCAGGAAGGCCTGAGGATGTTGCTGGCCGCGACCGGGCTGGTAATCGAACAGCACGACCGGCTGCGCGCAGTCCTGGCCGCTGCGATAGGCCCACATGAAGGATTTGGCCTGCGCATCACGGCCGTCCTCTTTAAGAACCTGGACCCAGGTTTCGTCGCCGTGGACCAGGGGCTGCGACATGAGCTTTTGCTGTAGCGCGTCATAGACCCGATGCAGATGCAACTCGCTCGCCCGGATCACCCAGTTGCCCAGCGTCCCGCGGCTGATGCTGACGTCGGCGCGCCCCAGCGCGTCCGCCACACGGTACAGCGGCGTGCCGTCGACGTATTTGTTGGCGAGCACCAGCGCCAGCGTCGATGGCGTGGCGACGCTACCCGGCAGCGGCTGCGCCGGCATCGGCGCGGTCACAATCGGGGTGTTCAGCGCGGTGCGCTCGCAGTGACGGCAGGCATATTTGAACCGCACATGTTGCAGCACCGACGCCTTGACCTCGACGTGCAACTGCTCGGTGACGGTCTCGCCCATCCGATGCATCCGATTATGGCAGCACGGACAGTCCTTTTGATCCTCACCCAGATCGTGTTCGACGCGTTGGCGCGGCAGATCGTCAGGCAGCGGCTTGCGGCCGCGTGCCTTCGGCGCCGGCTTTGGAGCCTCCGGCAATCCCGTGTCCGGCACGGCGACCGCCTCGACATCGTCGTCGTCCCGGCTTTCAGCGGCGGCCTGCTCGGCTTCGTTGAAGATGCGCTCCTTGAGCTTTTCGCTCTTCGGCGCATACCGGTGCAGGCGCTCCAGGCGCAACTGCTCCTCTAGATGCAGCACGCGTTGTGCGAGTTTCTCGTTTTCGGCCTTCAGCGCCGCGATCTCGGCCGCGTGCGCCGCGATCAAGGCTTCCAGTTCGTGCGTCGTGGGCTTGCGACTCATCGGAGTCTTGAATCGAAGTCATGCCGCCGCGTCAACCGGGCTCCCATGTCTTCGTCATGTCTTCGGCCGCGTCATCTGAGAACGGCCATGCCGAAGCCCGATGACGCCGCCCGCATCGAACACGCTCAGCCCACGCTCTGATATTGCCGCACCGGATGACGACGCACCGCCGCGATGTTGATGCCGTCAAGCAGCCAGTGCAGCTCCTCCGTCGTCAGCGTCAGCACCGCCTCCTGACTTCGGGGCCAGTGGAATCTGTCGGCCTCCAGCCGCTTCAGCAGCATCCAAAATCCTGACCGATCATAAATCAGCAGCTTGATCCGGTCGCGGCGACGATTGCAGAACGCGAACACCGCGCGCTGGAACGGATCCAGCCCCATCGACTGCTCGACCACGATCGCCAGGCTGTTGATGCCCGCCCGGAAGTCAATCGGTTCGCGGTGAAGGTAGACCCGAAGATCAGACGCCAGTCGGAACATCGCAACGCCCCAGCGCTTCAATCACCGCCGACAGCAACTGCGCGTCGCCGCCTTCCAGCGAAAGCGTCACGCCGTTGGGCATCGATGCCGTCAGCCGCCCTGCACAGGATCGCTCCGTCGCGCAAACCGCAATCGCGCCAGCAGATCGAGTTGGCGACGGCGACGGCGCGCGAACCGGAATAAAGGCTGGCGCAATCGGCGCCCGCGCCTCCGGCTGGCCATCCCCGTTCTGAAGTTGTCGCTTGGCCACCCACTTGCGCAGCAGGTTCGCGTTCACGCCGTGTTGCAGCGCAAGCCCCGCCAGCGACACGCCAGACTGCAGACAGGCCTCGACCAGCCGCTGTTTGCTGGCCGGATCATAGCGACGCCGGCCATTGCGCAACACGCCGACCGTCTCAAGTCTCAAAGGTTCTTCTGGAGTGATCATCGATCGTGTCCACCTCGCTCATGGTGGACACCTCATCCCATCCCCGCGCTCAACTGCATAGGTGCGTAGAAAGGAGCGCTTACATGGAATCCACTGGCGTCTATTGGATCCCGGTCTACGAGATTCTGGAGCAGCGCGGGTTCGAGGTCATTCTGGTCAACGCGCGGTATGCCAAGAATGTGCCCGGGCGCAAGACCGATGTCAGCGATGCTGCGTGGTTACGCCAGCTTCATTCCTATGGGCTGTTACGCGGCAGCTTCCGTCCCGATGCCGAGATTGCGACCCTGCGCGCTTATCTGCGCCAGCGGGAGCGGCTGGTTGAATATGCTGCCGCCCATATCCAGCACATGCAGAAGGCTCTGATGGAGATGAACCTGCAGCTCCATCATGTCGTCTCGGATATCACCGGAGCGACTGGTATGCGGATTATCCGAGCCATTGTTGCAGGCGAGCGCAATCCCGACGTTCTGGCAACCTATCGAGACGTGCGCTGCCATTCTTCAACGGAGACGATCCGCGCGGCGCTGATCGGCAACGACCGGGAGGAACATGTCTTCGCTCTGACCCAATCGCTGGAACTCTACGACATCTACCAGGCGAAGATGCTGGACTGCGACCGCAAGCTCGAAGTCTTGATCGCCGCGCTTAGCAACAGAGAAGCAAAGCCGGTCGGAAAGCTATCCCAGCCACGCGTAAAGACCAAGCAGGTCAACACACCCACCTTCGATGTCAGGACCGCGCTGTACGGTGTGCTCGGCGTTGATCTGACTGAGATCCATGGGCTGGGTCCGTCACTCGCATTGAAGCTCGTCGGCGAGTGCGGCAAGGATCTGAGGGCGTGGCCAACCGCCAAGCACTTCACCTCTTGGCTCTGCCTCGCACCCGGCAACAAAATCTCCGGTGGCAAGGTACTATCTTCACGCACGCGGAGATCCTCCAGCCGGGCAGCCGCACTACTGCGATTGGCAGCCACAACCGTGGGGCGGAGCGATACGGCGCTCGGAGCATTCTATCGCCGGCTGTCCTCACGCGCGGGCAAGTCGAAGGCGGTGACGGCGACCGCCCGCAAGATTGCAGTTTTATTCTACAACACACTCCGGCATGGCATGAGCTACAGGGATCCAGGTGCCGACCAATATGAGCGACAATATCGCAGCCGCGTCCTCGCTAACCTTCAGCGCCGGGCCAAATCGCTCGGCTTTGTCTTGCAGGCCATTCCGTGCAACGCCAATCAGGCTGTTTCTTAGGAAGTCGATCGCGATCTTTGCCGGAACCCGGACATGAGCTTCCGCTTCATTGAGGACCATCGCGACGCCTATCCGGTGCGGCTGATGTGCGCCGTGCTCGGGGTCTCGGCGGCCGGCTATTACGCTTGGCGTGAGCGCCCGGTAAACGCACGCGCAACCACCAATGCCGCGCTGCTGGCTGCGATCCGACAGGTCCATCAAGACAGTGGCGGACGCTATGGCAGTCCGCGGGTCCATGCCGCTCTGCGGGTACAGGGACGTGGCGCCAGCCGTGGCCGGATCGAACGCTTGATGCATCGGCACGGCATCCGCGCCATCATGGCATCACCGCGTCGCGTTCGGACCACCGACAGCCGCCACGGCCTGCCGATCGCGCCGAACCTCATCGAACGTCATTTTGCAGCCGCGGCCCCAAACCGGATCTGGCTCGCCGATATTACCTACATTCCGACTGCAGAGGGCTGGCTCTACCTGGCGGCCATCATGGACCTCTTCAGCCGCAAGATCGTCGGTTGGGCGATGCGGGATCACATGCAGGTCGAACTCGCCTCGTCCGCCTTGAAGATGGCAATCCAGCAGCAGCATCCGGAAGGCGGATTGATCCATCACTCCGATCGCGGCGTGCAGTACGCCTCACAGGACTATCGCGCGATCCTGTCGGCCGCCGGCATCACGGCATCAATGAGCCGCAAAGCCGACTGCTACGACAATGCCCCGATGGAGAGCTTCTTCCATACCCTGAAGACCGAGCTCGTTCATCATCGCCAATATGAGACCCGGGCCGAGGCCCAGCGCGATATCTTCGCCTTCATTGAGGGCTTCTACAATCGAACTCGACTCCATTCCGCCATCGGGTACCTCGCCCCGATCGAGATGGAGCTAAAACCAGCTTAACCCTGTCCACTTTTTCGGGGGAAGATCAGTTTGAAACTCGAGGCCAAAGTCGTAGTTGGACTACGATAACGAACATTAATCTAAGCGAGGAGAGTGAGCTTTATCGATCCCGCACCAGGAGCCCGATTAGCCCTGCGAGGCCTAGCTCCGCGACGAGATCCTGCGTCGCGTCGGGGTGGCGAGTTGCTCCGCGACCATCCGCCGAGCCGCCCAAACCCCAGCGAACGCTCGGTTGCTGGCCGAGCGAGAGCTATGTCTTGGGAGCGGCGCGAGCCAGCCGTTGCTTCGCCGAATCTGCGCTCGCCGCCGCGAGCAGGTCCGGCCAGCTGTCGGGCGGATTGCCGCGATTGAGCATCCTGCGAAGTCGCCCGTTAAGAAGCTTCCAGGCGACTGATCTGGAATCGTAATTTGGCTGGAATGACGTTCTGAGATTGCAAGGTTTTGGTGTTTTGTGCATCGGAAGCTTGCAATTTCGTTTTCGAGATTCCCTCGACGGGCGAAGCATGATTCCCTGTCCGCATCGGAGGGCACGATGCGGCCGAAGAAGCACAAAACGACGGGAGCGAACGATTTTTTCCGGGCGCGGCTCGACCAGATCATCAATCTGAAGCACGAGCTGGTCCGGCTCACCGGCAAGATCGATTGGGACTGGATCGACGGCGAGATCGCGCCGCTCTACAGCGAGAACGGCCGGCCGGGGATTGAGACCCGCTTCGTGATCGGGCTGTTGTTGCTCAAGCACATTTACGGGCTGTCCGATGAGGGGGTATGCGAACGCTGGGTCCACGACCCGTATTTCCAGTACTTCACTGGCGAAGAGTTCTTCCAGCACGCATTCCCGCACGAGCGCTCGGACCTGAGCCATTGGCGCAAGCGGCTCGGCGACAGACTGGAACTGCTATTGGCCGAGAGCCTGCGGGTGGCGCACGACGTCGGCGCGTTACGCGGCAAGGACCTTGAGCGGGTCACGGTCGACACCACGGTGCAGCCGAAGGCCATCACCTTTCCGACCGATGCCAAGCTGCTGCATGCGGCGATCCAGGGGCTCAACCGCCTAGCGAGGAAGCACGGAGTGCGGCTGCGGCAATCCTATTCTCGGATCGCCAAGGCCACCGCGATGATGGCGGGACGCTACGCCCATGCCAAACAGTTCAAGCGGCACCAGCGGCAGTTGCGCATCCTGCGCAGCCGCCTGGGCCGGATCATCCGCGACATCCGCCGCAAGATCGAAGGCCAGGATGCGCTCGAAGAGGCGTTCGCACTCCCGTTGAGCCGGGCCACGCAGATTCGCTCGCAGCAGCAGCGCCAGCGCGGCTGGAAGCTGTATTCCTTCCATGCCCCCGAGGTGGAGTGCATCGGCAAGGGCAAGGCCAGCGCGCCTTACGAGTTCGGCGTGAAGGCTTCCATCGTCACCAACAACCGGCCTGCTCCCGGCGGCCAGTTCGTGCTGCACGCCAAGGCGCTGCCCGATAACCCTTACGACGGTCACCCCCTGCGGGACGTCATCGACCGAACCGAGACACTCACCGGCTGCGCGATCGAGTGCGCCTTTGTCGACAAGGGATACCGCGGCCATGACGCACAGAACCCGCGCCGCGTCTTCATCTCCGGCCAGAAGCGCGGCGTCTTCGGCACTATCAAGCGCCAGCTGCGGCGCCGCTCCGCTATCGAGCCCGTGATCGGCCATTTGAAGGCTGACGGACACCTCGGCCGCTGCTACCTCAAAGGCCGCGCCGGCGATGCCGCCAACGTCATCCTCTCCGCCGTCGGTTACAACTTCCGCCGCATCCTCGCCTGGCTAAGGGCTCTTTGGTACCTCTTCCTGGCTGCCTTCTTCTCAGTCACCAGCCACCGCACACCACTCAAATCGGCTTCTTAACCGACGACTGCGAAACGCCGCGTAGGCGTCGTCGGCGCTCTCATAAGCGCGCAACGTCGTGTCGTCATTGACCCAGGCCAACACTATCACCTTCGCGTCCGCGGACTGCTGGTAGCGAAAGAACAGCCGGAACTGCTGTAGGAATTTTGCCCGGAACCAATGCTTGTACGCGTCGCCGAGCGTGCCGCCCTGGCGGTAGGCGTCGCGCGTCGGGTCGTTCGGAATGTCTTCGAACGCGACCTTGAGAACGGCTGCGAGTAGTTTTGTAGCGCGCTTCTTCTTGTATCCTTGCGGGTCTTTCTTCCGCGCTTTTTCGACGGCGCCGACCATCGCCTCAAGCTGGTCGAGAAACAACGGGTGCGCGTAGATCGTCCAGCCGTTGATTTCGAGCGTCTTGTGGCTCACGCCTAGTCGTCCGCAAGCGGCGCGTCGAGATCGACCTTAACGCCCTTGACCAGGTCCTTGCCGCGGGACACGAGTGAGCGCGGCACCGGCCGAATCCGCGACGGTTCATTCGCCATGTCGCGCGCGAGAAATGAGAGAAACTTGCCGATCACGGGATCGCCATCCTCGACCTGGGCCACCTTCTTCGCGATCACGACGGTGCCATCCGCAAGCCCGCGAAACACCACCTGATCGCGCTTGCCGAGCGCGAGCATTTTCCGGATTGCCGCGGGCACGGTCGTCTGGCCACGCTCAGTGATGGTGGCGGGAATTTCGAGAATTTCAGCCGTTTTCGCCATGGCCGGCTCCGGGGGTTGCACACTCTTCGATGTAATGCATTTGCATTGTATGTCAAGGCGCCACCGACGCTATCGAGACACAGCAGCAGCCAGGGCGCCCTAGGATGCCGGTGATGCACCGCGTGGTGCACATTTGGGATCTATTCGCCGGTGCAGCATCTAGCCTACGCTCGGTCGCCAGAATCTCGCGCGCGAAAGTCGCCCCATGCAGAAGCCCCCGCTTGACCCGGATGTCGCCGACGAAGCACCGACCGCCTCCGTTCTGACTTGCTATGACGAAGAGCATCTGGTCACCTACCTGCGCCTGCTCGATGCCGAAGCCGCCGGCGCCGACTGGAAAGAGGTTGCGCGGATCGTGCTGCACCTTGATCCGGCCCAAGAGCCTGAGCGTGCTCGGCGCGCCTGGCAGACACACCTAGCTCGCGCTCGCTGGATGACTGAGTACGGCTATCGGCATTTGCTTCGCGGCGGGGCGCCGCATTGATCGCGTCTGGGCCTGCCACCTGCTCGAGCAACGCGAAGTCAGCAAGGCCGCGGCCTCAATCAAGGGGATCAAGTCTGAGTTTGACGTTTCACGTTGGCAGCGGCTAATGCCGGTGCATCGTTCGGCATGCTCTTGTCTCGCCGTTTCCTGCGGCAGGCCTGCGGCGATCACGCGTTCGAGGATTGCGCGTCGCTCGCTCGGCCCCTCGTGGCGTCTCGCTATCCTTGAATTCCACACCGAATTGTTTCAAGCATTCCGCCGGTGCGTCACGCCTGAAGACGCAGCCGCTGCCGCACTCTTTCGTAGAGCTGCACTTCGGCCTTCTGCAAGAGTTCGATAACGACGGCGAATTGCTGCCGATCGACATGGGTGGCCCAGCCGCTTTCGCAGCGCACGACAAGATAGTAGCTATCCCCATAGTCCTCGATGCCACGTTTGAACGTGACGGTGGCGGATTGGACGGTCCCCTTCTCCCTCGCCTGGGGACCGGGAACGAGATTGCAATTGTATCTCCCGGCGAGCTCCGGAAATGGACCATCGTCTTGCTCGCGCTTTCGATAGTGCTCGAAGATCAGATCAGGTTGGCAGCCCCGAATCAGCCGGAAGCTCATGCCGACACCTGCATAATCGGTTCGCGTGTGTCGCACCGGTGGATCAAACGCCAGCGTCACGCGAATGCAGCGTTCCCCATTTCCCGCTTGAAACGCTTCGGGAATTGGAATGCGATAGACGGCAAAATGGTCGAGGGCGAGCTCGTCTTCTGCGTAGAGCGTGACGCGCGCGTCGTCGGAGAAGGCCGCGCGTTCCAGATCGACGAGGCCGTGCCCGCAGATCGCGCGCGTCGCGTCCACACCAAGCAGCTGAAGCCGCTCCTGGGCTGGCTGCGGGATTTCCGCGGAACCCACGATGAGCGCGCGCACCAGATTGGCTGAGGCATGCGGGAAGCGCGTCAGGATCTGAGCGGCGCTGAACGCAACTCGTGGGGCGGCATAGGATGTGCCCGAACCCGCCGTGAACAGGCGATCAAGATAGCTGTGATACAGCGTCAGGACGCCAGCGCTGCCGACATCCTCCCCGCCCCGCAGACGCGCGACGATGGGGTCGAAGATCAGCGTGCCGCCAATCTCGACCACGTCAGGCTTCGTGGCCCCGCCAGGCCCCGGTCCGATCCGGGAAAACGGCGCCGGCTCGTGCAGGAGCGTGATCGGGCGCACGCCCACATCCTCGGCCCGATCCGGATCGAGGCCCTCGCCATGCGCGAGCGCGCCGACGGTGATCACATTCAATGCGCCCGCGGGCTCGAAGAATCGATTGGCGTCCTCCAGAAGATAGCGCGGATATTCGGTCACCGCCTGTTCCAGGCGATTGCCGCCTCGCGGGCTGCGGTTTCCGGAGGAGACGATGATGACGACATCGAGCTCACGCGCCAGTTCATCGAGCGTGGCCGCCCACGTCCCCACCTTGCCGCCGTCGAAAACGCGTCGGCGATCGGCCAGGGCAACGACGAAGATCCGACAGCCGAAGCGCAGGTTCAGCGTCGTGATCGCCTCGCGCATCTGGGAGGGCACGAGGCGGCGATCGTCAAAGTCACCCCGGTCGTTCACGACCTTCGCCGCACAGATACGGGCGCCGCGTTGCAATGCGCCGGCGGCAAGCTGTGCGCGCAGGTCACCAAACACGGCGACGCCGGCGACCCGGGTGCCGTGACCCCAAACGTCCGCCGTGCCGAGATCGGCGGGAACGCCGATCGCGCCGGCGACAATATCCGCCAAGAACGGGTGATCGTTGACGCCGCTGTCGATGATGCCGATGAGCGGCGCGTCCTCGGCAAGCGCGTTCAGCGCGGGAGCATCGGCCAGCGTCAGGTCGAGCGCTTCCGCCGTCGTCACATCCGGCGCAGGTGGCAGATCGATCGTCGCCACCTCCTCGATTGTAAGCAGGGTGCGAATGAGTTCGCCCGTCAGGCGCGCGCGAAACATGCTGATCGAGGGACCGATGTAGCGATCCAAGACCTCACCGGCCCGGGCCTCGACGTAACGGATGACCTCCTCGATCTTGCGTTCCCGCAGACGGCGCTCGCCGAGGTCCCAAAGCTCGATATCGACCAGGTAGGATGTTTGGGGCACAAAGTCGTTGAGGTCCGCAAACCCTTCCTCCTGAAAGCGCGAACCAATCCGGTCCCGGGGCTCGACTGACCCAATGCTCTCGATTCCTGCCACGAAATTGTTGTACGGCGCATGCTTCTGGCCGGGCGGCGCGCCGCGCTGGTAGGCATCGAGGCGGGCGCGGAAGTCCTGCATGTCTTCGTTCGAAGCGAACAGCACGAGCGTGCGGTCTGCATCGCTCGACAAGACCGTAAGCCCCAAACGCTCCCAGTCCTCCTCAAGGAGGGCGCCCGTCATTTGCACGCGCAGGATCAGAGAGGGATCGACGAATTCAGGCTTGCGCCGGCCTCTCTGCGCCTGCGTCGCCGCATTAAGTTCATCGCGCAGTTTCGTGCTGTGCTGGTCACGATCGCGTGCCGGCGGAGGCCCGCCGCCGCCGTGCTTGCGGCGCTCGAACTGTTCGGGCAGCCGGACAAGCTCAAGATGATCGTAGCGTGCCACGATGCGCCTAGCTCGTCGGCGCGAGGCGAGACTGTCCTGCTCGGCGCCGCGCCTCATCTTCCAAGGCGCGATTGAAATCGCGTTCCTGCACCTGCTTGCGGCGGTCGATGATCATCGACTTGACCGCCTGCGTGCAGACCCGCTCGATCTCGGCGTAGGAATAGCCTTCCAGCGCCGCGGCATGCTGCATCGGATCGAAGGCGAGGGCGACATTCTTGAACCTCAACCGCAAGAATCGCCCGATCATCGACCGGCCAGGTTTGTCGAACCAGACGACCTCGTCGAACCGCCGCCAGACTGCGGGATCGAGCGATCGGTCCAGGTTCGTCGCGGCGATCAAGAAGCCCTTCGGCTGGATATGGTCGATGAACAACAACAAGCTGTTGACGACGCGGCGTAGCTCATTGTGCTCGCTGCTGTCATCGCGCGAGCGCGCCAGCGCGTCGAATTCGTCAAAAAACAGAACGCAAGGTTGCTTGCGGGCGAACTCGAAGATCTTGCGGACATTGCCGGCCGTCTCGCCCAAGTAGGACGAGATCAGCCGGTCAAGCTTGACGAGGAAGAGCGGTAGTCCAAGCTCCGCGGCGAAAATCTCCGCGCACAGCGTCTTGCCGCAGCCTGGCGGCCCGCAGAACAGGAGTTTCGAGCGCACCTTGAGGCCGTGGCGCCGGATTTCATCGGCGCGGCGAAACTCTTTGACGAGGCCAAGCAGTACGCGCACGTTCGTCGCGCCCAGGACGATGTCGTTCCGGCTGTGGCGTGGCTCAACCCGCTCGATAAAATCCGCCGCCGCCTCGGGAAAGGGAATGAGGGGCGCGAGCGCCTTGGGACCGCTCGGCCGGCTCGGGCCAGCCTCGAGCGTCTTGCGCAGGCTGCGCGCCAGAACGCGATTATTCTTCTTTTCCTCCTCGTCGATGATTTGCTCTGCCACGGCGCGGAACTCATCGTCCCGACCGTAGCTGGCCAGCAATTTCTTCATCAACTCCCCGCGGGCCATGGCTCTGCTTTACTTTCCCCTGTGGGACGAATCATAACCTCAATCGAAGCGTTTCACGATGGGGTTACTGCCCGATTTAAACAACGCAAATGGCCGACGGGTGGCCACAGATGGCAAATTGGATGTCCGAAAGACATATACTGACTTCGGACAAACCCGATCCAACCAGCGCGCGCCTTTTCAGAGAATCCCCCACGCCCGGTAGCGTCCCCGGCCGGTCGCCTCGCGGAGGCCGAGCTCCGCGACGAGGTTTTGGGCCGCACGGGGCGTGATCCCGAGCTCTTCGGCGATCATGCCGGCCGAGACGATCGGCCGGGTCAGCACGTAATCGAGGAGCGCCGGCAGCTTTGAAGTGGTGCGACGGCCGGCGAGTTTGCGGGTGAGCAGGTTTCTGGTCATCAGCCAGGCGGTCGTGGTCCTTGCGGCCGGCCTCGGCCGCGGCCGTCATCGCCTCGAGCTGCACCGCGAGCCGTGCTGCGGCGTCGCGCGGCCGCCGGCGCTCACGCGAGATGCTTTTCAGCCCGGCATGCAGGCACGGCAGATGCCAGCGTGTCTTGCCGCGCGCGCGCAACACGCCAGCTGCGAGCAGGCGGCCGAGCCAAGGCGTGTGCTCGAGCGGTTCGATCGCGTCCCAGGCATCCGCGGCGATCGCCGCCGCCAGGGTCGGCGGCAGGGTGCGGGTCTCGTCGACGACGGCGCGCCAGTCGTCGAGGCGGCCGTCCTCGTCCCAGTCGGGATCGTAGACGAGGGAATCCCGCTCCGGCCGCGACCGCGCCTCGTCGGCGAGCCTGCGCTCCGCCCTGGCGTTCGCGGTGTCGACCGCGGCGAGGGCGGCGGCCAGATGGGGATCGGTGTTGATGGCATCAAGCGGCCCTTCGAAACCCACCTCCTCCCGCTCCGCGTCCTCGTCGACCCCAAGACTTCCCTTGACTTCCTTCCGGTTGCCCGTCCCCTCCTCTCGCCCGCTCCGTCCGCGGAGGCCAGCGAGCCCGGCAACGGACTGCGCCCAATCGGGCTTCGCCTCGGCGATGCGCCGACGGGCGCGCAGCACGGCATGAGCCCGGGTCAACTCGTGGGTCGGGGCGCGGACGTCCATGCCGGCGTCGTGGAGGACAAGGTCGTCGAGGTGGACAAGTTCGCCGTCGAGCCACAGACTGGCGCAGGAGTCGGCGAAGTGCATCCGGCTGATCGCGCCGTCGCGTATTGGGCTTTTGGCCAGCCGCTCGTCGAGGCGGGCGAGCGCATCCTCAGCGGCGGCGAGCGGCCCGGCGAGCTGGGCCCAGGGCAGCGGTGCGGGGATTTTGTAGCTGGGCAGCAAGGCCTTGATAACCTTAACAGGAAGCGGCGAAACGGAAGCTAACACAGCGTTGGCTTCCGTCATAGCGGGGCCTGTTCCCGGCCACCTCCCACTATCGATAACCGCCCCTTATCGATAGGGTTGGACGTCACGGCGCAAATCAGTGATTCTGAGCTCTGGGGAGCCCCGGATATCGCATCGTCTGGGCACCCGATCGGCCCGTGAGCCCGCCATGCTGAGGCGCTTTGCCGTTCCGGAAGACAAAGTCCGCTGCCCTTCCCGTTGCAGGGACGGCCTGGCGGCTGCCTCAGGCGGCCTCGATGTCGGTCTGCGGAAAGTCGCCGCCCTTGAACATCAAGGGCTGGCCCAGATGCCGGGCACAGGCATAGGCAAAGCAGTCCCCGAAATTGAGGCTCGCCGGATGCCGGCCCTTGCCGAACCGGTCGAAGGCGTCGAGCGCGATCCGTGCCGTCTCCGGCGGCACCGCGACCACGGCGATCTCCATCAGCGCGAGATAGTCTTCGACCGCCTCCGCGGCGGCGCTGACCGAAAGTTTCAACACGCGCGCCACCGCGACCGCCGCCTCCCACACCGCCAGCGGCGAGGTCAGACGCGTTCCGGTCTGCTGCAGGCGGGCCAAAAGCTCACGCGCCTCGTCCTCGTCGGTCAACAACGCAGTCAGCGCCGAGGCGTCGATGAACATCAGGTGTCCTCATACAGGCTGTCGCGGAACGCCTTGTCGGCGGGCTGGCCCTGCGCCGGATTGCCCTTGGCGCGCAGATCCCGGCAGAACTGGACGCCGAGGTCGACCAAAGACGGCTTGCCCTGCTCGCGCTCGCGCTCGAGCTCATGGGCGAGTGCGGCGTGCACGGCTTCGGTGAGGCCGATTTTTTTCAGCGCCGCCACCTTGCGGGCCAGCGCATCGGTCTCCGGGTTCTTGATGTGGAAAGCCATGCGCATTCCTCTAGATCGTGGAGTGTATCCGTATATATCATCTCGGATACACAGAAGGAAGGGCCGGTTGCGCCATTGGCAGGGCCAACGAGGGTCCTGGGCCCCGCCGATTCGGCCCCCGCTCAGGGCGACGGGGCGCAGCCTGCCGATCGCGCGCCACGGAAATCGCGGCAATCCCGCTAAAAGCGCGCGGCCCTCGCGGCGTGTGAGGCGGCTTTTATGGTCAATAGTCGATGAACGCCTCCCCTCTCCGTCTCCCTGACGCTGGTTCAATCGAGGCCGTCCTCGCAGACCTCGATCCGGCCTCGGCTGACGACGACCTCGTCCCAGCGCTCGCCCACGCCTTCGAAGGTTTTCAGTTCAGCGTCGCGCGGGTCGACGATGACTACTGGCGCGACACCCGTTCGGTAAATCGACCGGATGGCACGCGGATTGGCGAACTGCGGCCCTGGATGACGGCGGAGCTCGCCAAGGACGGCGGCGCCATCGATGCGCTTTGGCGCCGCCTGAAAGAGACGGACCTGCAGATCACCGAGTGGCGCGGCACCAGCGCGTTTGTCTTCGCGCCGACCGGGCCAGGCGCAGCCGACTATGTTCAGATCGCGCTCGGGCGAGAAATCGAATGGCGAGCCGGCCCGATCGTCAATCCGAACTACCGCCCGTTTGGCCAAGAGGAACTGCTCGATCCGAGCTGGCCCCGCACTGATCAGCCGCCTCAGTCGGATCGCCTGGCCGGTCCGGTCTATCGCCTCCTCGGCCGAGCCGGCGGCGCGGTGATCCACGTTCGCAGTTTTCTCGATCGTTGCGGCCGCATCGAACGCGAGAAACGCGAAGCCAAGCGGCCCGAGATGGAGGGGCGTGTCATTCGCGAAGTCGGACCTTCGGGGACGCGCGAAACCCCGTTTCTCGAGGCGGTCCCGGATTGGTTCGACTACGTGCCTCGGGAGTTACGGTTCTTTCGGGACTGGGAGGACTCGAGCGCCAGGCCGCATCGCGTCTTCGAACATTGGGCGCTCGATGTCCGCGATTATACGCACAAGGCAGAGCGCGAAGTCGGCTTTATCCCCCGGCCGCTGCAGCCGCTGGCCGAGCGCCTCGCGCCGCCAAAGGATGCGTCCATTCATATCCTGATGGATCGGATCGAGGCCGTGGACCGCGAGATCGGCCTGCCCTTCGGCTGGTTCTTCCTGATGGCCCACGGCCACTGGGTCGATCCCGACGTCGGCCTGGCGATTGCGCAAGGCCTGAAGGCGCAGCGCGTGCGCCTGCCCGACCCCGACGCCCGCGTGTTGCTGCGCTGGGCGGAACGAACTTACGGCTTCTAACCGAGCAACGCCGATGGACGAAATCACCTCCCGCGCGCTGGTCTCCGACCCCGAAACCCGGCGGGCGCTGCAGCTCGATTCGCTCTCGGCGATCCTGCCGATGGAACGGCGCAACCGGCTCGCCGAGCTCCTGACCGACGACGACGTCGAAACGCTGAAGCACCTCGCGCGCGAGGGCATGGGCGAGAATAGTCTGCGGGCGCTGGCCTCGGACCTCGCCTATCTCGAAGCTTGGCGCGAAACTCGTCCGAGGCCGAATTTTTAAGGTTAGCATTCTATGAATGCCACCCCTCCTCTTTGGTGCTTCCCGCGAGCCTGTGCTGAATGGCATTGGGAGCCAGCGCAACAGGGAGATGTTGTCAGCTGACAACAACCTCTTCCCGGGTGTTGTTATCTGGCAAGAGTTCCGCCCGTCCGATGTCGCTATGTTGGAGTGGCTCGCAGCTCGGATCTCGGCGGATCTCCCATCGGGCCGAGGCTCGGTGCGGTTGCTTTGCTGCTTACTATCCAAAGGGCGGCTGGCCTTCGGCACTGGGCGGCCTCGTCTTGTTGAACTCGATTAGGACAGTCCGCCGCGAGGTCGATTCACCCCTCGACCGGGTCTTTCCAATGTCGCATGTGATGGCCCCATCCCTAACTCCAGCGATGCCGCGCCCCTGCGTGCGAATGCGCCGAACCAAGCGCGTCTCAAGCTTGGCGATGGACGTCGCCTCGGCCGACTGTCCGAAGCCGGGCCCAGTCACTGCCATTACAATTGAGCCGGGCGAGGCCAGTTCTCTACTGCTTGGTCGTGCCCGGCCGAGGTGGCGAACCGAGTCCAGGTCGCCTATCCGGTCGCGGTCGCGAACGGGATGGCACTCAGGACCCGCCGTTGGCGGCACACGGGAACGCGGCGCCGCCACAGAAAGTCCCCGTTGCAAGTGCGTTTATCCAGCTTCGTGAATTTGGGAGACTTCGGCGATGGTATTTTAATACCAAGGAAGACTGCCTCGAATATCCGCTCGCCGCGCGCCGGGCGGGGCATGTCCAGCAGATCCGGACCGAAGCGTCGACAGCGTGTTTGCCCGGCGGCGGTACAGCGTAGGCGGGGAAGCCGTCGATTCATCTGCGACGGTTCGGGAATAGTGAGCCGACGTTGCCGACCCTTCGTCCGTCCAACGTGGGCGCTGAAAGGCCCGTGTCGCTGACGAGGCGGCTGAAGCGGGTCGACGGGGGCTGGATGCAGCGTGCCATCACATCATCCGCGGTGAATAAGTCGCGGCGGCCCGCGCTGGCAAAAATGGGGGAGGGGACGGTTCGGAGCACTTTGCGGAGCTGCGCGGGAGGATCTCTTTGATCGAGACGATGCACAATGGCTGCACCTTTCGATGCAGCGGCGGGAGCGGGGGGCGCCGGCTCATGCTAAAGTAGAGTTCCGCCCGGTCGCTGGAGGCTTTGTTGTCAGCTGACAACAGCCGCACGATGCACCGAAAAGCGCCATTGCTTGTGGGCAGCGCGCCATTGGGCGTTAACAAGTCGTTAACCCTTTAATTCTTGCTCAAATCATAGAATCGTGGCCATCTCTCAAGACGGAGATCAGGCGTCTGACGCGCAGAAACCGTCTTGAGAAAGAAAATGCCGAGCTTAGCGGAAGATTCACTTACCATGAGCGAGACTGCGTCTGCCCGGATCACCCGGCACGCCGGCATCCTTTCCGGCCAGCTTCGCTCGCTGGCGACAACGCTTTTCCCGCCTTCAGCCAGTAAGTCTCTCCGCTCGTTCTCTTCAGGGGAGGTTGCGCGAATTGTCCGCGTCTCCGATGGTTATCTCCGACAGCTCTCCCTCGACGGACTTG
Organism: Bradyrhizobium septentrionale; assembly: GCF_011516645.4. Classification (NCBI taxonomy): domain Bacteria; kingdom Pseudomonadati; phylum Pseudomonadota; class Alphaproteobacteria; order Hyphomicrobiales; family Nitrobacteraceae; genus Bradyrhizobium; species Bradyrhizobium septentrionale. The sequence goes on from NZ_CP088284.1 coordinate 318,578, forward strand.
GACCGACCCCAGCGACGGGACTTGGGGGCCGCCGATCCTATACCCTGGCTCAGATTCATGAGCTGCGCGCGTATCTAGCCACGGCGCGGCCCCGAGAAGCGTCGGAATTTCTCCCGCGCCGCCAGCCGGGCGACAAGCTCCAAATTATCACCGTCGCCAACTTCAAGGGCGGGTCCGCCAAGACGACGACGGCATTGTATCTTTCCCAATACCTCGCCCTTGCCGGCTTTCGGGTCCTTGCCATTGACCTCGATCCGCAAGCGTCGCTCTCCGCGATGTTCGGGTACCAGCCCGAGTTTGATATTGGGGCGAATGAAACTCTCTACGGTGCCATCCGGTATGACGAGCACCGCCGGCCGATGCGCGACATCGTCCGGCCGACCTACTTTGACGGGATAGGTCTTGTTCCGGGCAATCTTGAGCTGATGGAGTTCGAGCACCACACGCCTCGCGCAATGATCGAGCGGCGTGAACGCGGACACGACCTGTTCTTTCGCCGAGTCGCCAGCGCCATCGACCAGGTTGCCGACGACTACGATGTCGTCGTTATCGACTGCCCACCCCAACTTGGTTACCTGACCATGGGCGCGCTAAACGCGGCCACCGCGATGCTCGTGACCATCCATCCGCAGATGGTCGATGTCGCATCCATGAGCCAATTTCTCCTCATGACGTCGGATCTCATGTCCGTCATCGAGGAAGCCGGCGGGCGACTCGACCACGACTTCATCCGGTACGTCATCACGCGTCACGATCCCAACGACGTGCCCGAAGCTCAAATCGTGGCCCTCCTTCGTAATCTCTTTGGATCGGATGTGCTCCAGGCCACTGTTTGGAAATCGACTGCAATCGCCAATGCTGGCCTCACCAAGCAATCACTTTATGAGCTGGAGCGCGGCGCGGTAGGGCGGGGCGCCTACGACCGCGCGTTGGAATCAGTCGACGCGGTCAATGCCGAAATCGCGCAACTTCTTAAGAAGGTGTGGGGTCGATGAGCAAACGTACTGACACTATCAAGAGCCTTTTCACGGCCCCGCAATCAGGCACGTTGTCAGCTGACAACGTGCCCGCTGCCTTGCCGCGGGTCTCGTCGGGCTCGGTCCGCTCGTTGAAGGATTCTTTTTCCGAAGTCGAGAAGGAGAACGAGGAGCTTCGCGAAAGAATCGCGTCTGGGGCTGTGATCCTTGAAATCGACCCTTCGCTTATTGATCCGTCACCCCTGTCCGACCGGTTTCGCGACAATGATGATAGCTCGTTCGAAGCACTCAAACAGTCGATCGCACAGCGTGGCCAAGAGGTGCCCATTCTCGTTCGGGAGCATCCTGAAGCAAAAGGGCGCTATCAAAGCGCGTATGGTCATCGCCGCGTCCGCGCCACGCGCGAATTGGGTATTTCCGTCAAAGCGATCCTGCGATCGCTGTCAGATGAAGCCCTTGTCGTGGCGCAAGGACTCGAGAACGCACCGCGCGAGGATTTGAGTTTCATTGAGCGCGCCAGCTTCGCGATGCATATCGAAGATGCCGGGCATAGCCGGTCAATCGTGCAGGATGCGTTGTCGATCGATCGGGCTGAGGCTTCGAAACTCCTTGCCGTCGCTCGATCGGTTCCACCCGAAGTCGTTCGAGCAATCGGGAAGGCTCCGAAAGTTGGCCGCGGCCGCTGGCAGTCCTTCGCTGAATTACTCAAGGATGCCGCGGCGCTCAAACGTGTCAGAGCGGTGATCGCTGACCCGAAATTTGCAGAGCGGGAAACCGACGCGCGATTTCTCGCAGCATTCTCAGCAGCAAGCCGTCCATCTCCCGCGGGGACGTCGAAGCCATCGGAAGAGAAGCCAGTCTTTTCCGCATCCGGGGACAAGATTGCGCACGTGCGTCAGGTCGAGCGCGAATTGAAGCTTACCATCGACAAGAATGTCTCGGCGACATTCGCGGCATTTCTTGTGGACCAGCTCCCGGCCATCTTCGACGCCTTTTCCAAGACGAGTGGCGGCCAGGAAACTACCGAGGCCTGACGGCCTCGTCCCGTAAACACGAACCAGGAGCAGACAAGGGAAAAGAAAAAAGGCCCCCGAAACGGAGTTCCGGAAGCCTTCTCTTCAAGTTTGGCGACTGACAGAGAATCACTTTCGCGAATCGCAGTCAAGAGTTTCTACGCGATTTTATCGCCGTTTCGGCGAGCAGGTTTTCTTTGCCCAGCTGAGGCAAAGACATGCAGTCACACTCTCCAACGACGCCCTTTGGGCGGCGATCGCTGACGCTTGCCCATGTGGCAAGCCAGATGGTCGCAACCGAACGTCCTCCCGAAAAGATCGTGCACAAGTGGAAGATCTTCCACGCCATCTGCACGGCGCGGCCGCGCCTTGGCGTGTCGGAGCGCGCGCTGTCGGTGTTAAACGCGCTGCTGACCTTCCATCCTGAGACGGCGCTGACAGGGGAGGATGATCTGATTGTTTTTCCGTCAAACCATCAACTCACTCGGCGCGCGCACGGCATGCCGGCATCGACGCTTCGTCGTCACCTTGCCGTGCTAGTCGACGCGGGCCTGATCGTTCGACGCGACAGTCCGAATGGCAAGCGCTATGCGCGGAAGGACAATGCCGGCGAAATCGAGCTCGCCTTCGGCTTCGATCTGTCGCCGCTGGTCGTGCGCTCGGAGGAGTTTGAGAGCCTGGCGGCCGATATCGAAGCCGAGGCCCGCGCACTCAAGCTCGTACGAGAGCGCATCACGCTGTGCCGGCGCGACATCGCGAAGATGATTGCAACTGGCATCGAGGAAGCCGTCCCGACGCGAAGGGGAGGGCAGGGGCCTGCCGATTGGCAGGTCGTGCACGCTGCCTTCCGCGCGATCGTCGATCAGATTCCGCGCACGGCTACGCGCCAGGAGCTCGAGCCGATCGCCGACGAGTTGTCTCAGCTCGCCGACGATGTTCTCAATCTTTTGGAAGAACACATCAAAGCCAAGAATACGAGCGCCAATGAGTCCCATTCTGAGCGCCACATACAGAATTCAAAACCAGAAGCCCCTATTGATCTTGAACCTGTCCTTCGAGAAGGCAGGGCGGCGGGAGCTGAGCCCAAACCTCAACCCTCGCGAGTCGGGGAGGGGGCGTATCCGTTAGGAATGGTCCTGAGTGCGTGTCCTGACATCGTCGATTATACGAAGGGTGGGGTTTCGAACTGGCGCGATTTCCTCGCTACCGCGGCCGTTGTGCGATCGATGCTGGGCATCAGCCCGAGCGCCTGGGAGGAGGCGCAAAAGGTTATGGGCGAGGTGCCCGCAGCCATCGTCGTCGCGTGTATCCTGCAGCGCGGGACGGCGATCAATTCCGCCGGCGGTTATCTGCGCGGTTTGACGCGAAAAGCCGAGGTCGGCGAATTTTCGCTTGGCCCGATCCTGATGGCGCAGATCAATTCTCGCCGGCGAGACAAGCAGCGGGCGTGAGACGATGAGGCGCCGTTCCCAGACCTTGCCTTTTTCGTGTGATCGAAAATACCTGCACTGACCCAGCTGCTGCGCTGTGTCGATGCAAAGTTGTTCGGAGAGATCGTCATGGGAAAACACCCTCCAATCGTCCTCACGCCGTTCCTCCAGCCTCGTGATGAAGGGGCTGCGGAGCAACGGATGTACGTGGCGGGGTTCGCGGACGAGGCGGGCGAGGCCTGGGGGACGCTGATTCCTTTGGATGCGGAGATGGTCGAGCACGCCGTTCTGGGACAACAGACATTCACCGTCTGGTGCAACTCCGACGGTCGCATGCAACCGCAGCCGAGCGGCGATAGTCTGTTTGAAGAGCTTCTGGAGAAAGGCCAATTGAAGGAGACGCCCCTCGATGAGCTCGTCGCCGAAGCCATCGAGCAGGGCAAGAATGAACCCAATGATGACATCCTCGATATGTTAGAGACCCTGCATGAGCGGCTGGTGCGGGCGGAGGGCATGGTCGCTGACGAGATCGCGCGGCGCAGGCGATGATCCTTCGCGGCGCGCGTGCGCGGTTTCATGCTGCATGGGTGAGCTTGTGATAACGCGAGCACCGCGACCGCGCGGTGGCCGACACCCGGACCGGTCGATGAACACATAGAAAACCGACGACCGGGCCGCGCTCCGACTAGTCTTAAGCTTCGCCGGAGCCGGAAAACAGCGCCGTCGGTGGCGTCGCGCGCGGCGGCGGGAGGGTCCGACCGCCCGGGGCTCCCGGTCTGCTCTTGAGATCGTATCGCTGGGCTAGGTCGAGTAGCCGCCGCTTGGTGAACGGATCCGCGTTCTCCGCCAGATCGCGCGCCCGCTGCGCGAAGCCCCTGTAAAATTCTTCCACGACGCCACCCCGCAACATCACTGAAAATCGGATTTCAGTGTGAGATGCGCTCCACGTCAAGCGGCCTGGTGCATGCGGACGATTCTTGTCGATCCACTTGTGCTCGCGGTGCACGCGGAACTAAGCTGGTCCCGGCAGGCGAAAACCATGACTCCGCTCTACCTCAGCCGGAAGCTGTGCCCGACGTGCGGTAAGCCGATGACGGCCGTGCCAGACGACGTCGCGCCCGGCCGGCCGCGCTACGTCTGCCTGGTCTGTGAGGACGATCCGCTGCGCGATCCCGCCGCCCGGAAGTGGGCGGAAAGCCCGCTGCGACCGCCGGCCAAATAAGGTTCGAGTTGAAATCGAGCCCGGCAGCAGCATTGCTGCAGAGGCCGATTGTGCTCACTACCCTCTCCAACGTTGTGGACTTGCAACCCGAACGCCCAGCTTCGTTCCATCGCGCGTGCCGGCGGAATCGTCCCTGACTCGGGAGGCCGGCATGTCCAGCGACGCTAGCATCTGTTTCACGCCTCGCAGGGTGGTCGGTCGCATGGATGCGGAGGGCGGGGTTGCATGCGATGGCGAGTACGTCGCCAGCCTCGTTATCGATCTTGCGATGGCGAGTTCGACAGGTGCGCCGACGTTGCTGACAGCGACGGTTTCCATTGCGGGTGATGACGCGGCGCTTAGGTGGCCTGCTTAAGGTGAACTACGTTTCGCTGCGACGCCCGTTGCGTTGAGATGCGAATGGCCGAACCGACTAGGGCCGCCTGTCGTCATTCCACGTGTTTTCGCGACGGGCGCACCCATCAGCGTCCTCGATAGAGGCTGGTCTGACCGAAGACCGATCCCGCTTCGCGGGCTCTCGATCTTGTCCCTGCAACGTCCGTCCTCGACTTTCTTCCCCTGGCGCTGCGCACCATTCCTCGCGATCCAAGAAAGTCGCTGCCGGCCGCCCTCCATTTCATTTCGGCCCTTTGGGTGCAGGTCGATCGCCTCCGGTCTCACGACCGCCATCGAGGTCGCGATAAGCGCGGCCCGAGAAAACCAAGGGAATGAGACAATGGCTACCATCGGCACCTTCACCTCCACGGGCAACGGCTTCTCCGGCGCCATCAAGACGCTCAACCTCAACGTCAAGGCCAAGCTGATCCGTGTCGACAACCCTTCCGACAAGGGACCGCACTTCCGCATCTACTCGGGCAACGTCGAGCTGGGTGCTGCCTGGCAGAAGACCGCCAGGGACACCGAGCGCGACTACCTCTCCGTCAAGCTGGACGATCCGAGCTTCCCCGCTCCGATCTACGCCACCCTGACCGAGGTCGAAGGTGCGGAAGGTCTCCAGCTGATCTGGTCCCGGCCGAACCGGGACTGAGGCTCAGTCAGTGGGCTCCGTCGCAAGGCGGGGCCCGCTCCCTTCGACTGGAGATGCGATCATGACCATCGACACCATTGAAGAGTTACGCGCCGAGCTGCGCGGATGCGTATTCACGCCGACGGAGCGCAAGGCGCTCGAAGTCGAACTGGCCGAACTCATCCGCCAACGCGACGAAGCGCTCGCAGCCGAGGAGGGGGCATGAGCCCCCTCGTCTTGCATCTTACGATGCACCGTCGTTAGGGATCGTTCCTCCGTTGAGACTATCCTTGATGGCTTTGGCGGGCGTAAAAGTCAGCTTCTTGGAAGCTGCTATCGCAATCGTTGCGCCGGTCGATGAATTGCGGCCCTCACGAGCGGGGCTATCCTTGACCTTGAACTTGCCGAACCCGGGAAGGCTCGTCTCGGCTCCGCTCACGGCAGCATCAGTGATCGCCTTGAACACGCTATCGACGATGGCTTTGGCCTGAGCCTTGGTCAGGTCGTTCTCGGCTGCGATCTTTTCGGCGATCTCATTGGCAGTTGTCATGGGACGAGCTCCGTCTTGTTTCGATTTTGCTCGTCTGACATCAAGGCCGTGCCCCAGATAGGGCCGGCATCACAGGCAGAGCCGTAGTCCGCGAAAAATCGCCAGACTATGACAGTTTCTCGTCCGCAGCAGCGTAACCGCGCCTCCGCTTGGCGCGCTCCAGGCGTACGAATGCTTCGATCGCCTCCGCACGACCATCGAAGGTCTGCACCATGGTCTTGCCACTCGTGCCGATCCGGCCCCAATTGCGGATCAGCGATATTTCTCCGAACAAGGTGGGCTGCGTGGACAGCGCATAAAACCGACGCATATTGCGCGTGGCATCGATGCGGCGCAGATGAAGCGGTTCTGGTTCGGGTTTCGGCACGGACAGATTCTCGCTTCCGAGGGAAGCGGCGTCCAATGAGTTTTATGAATCGACCGGGCAGATCGATTCATTTTATCGATAGGTCGATTGCGCCGGAAACTCCGACCCGTCCTATTGCCGGATTGAATCTCTCCTCGATGGAGACGTCGCCATCGGGGCGCGCGCGTCGCAATGCCTAGCTTGCAATTGCGCCAGTCCTGATCACACAGCCGCCCGCAAGAGATCGGCTCCTAATTCAAAGGTTCCTTCTCATAGCCTTGCCTGCTTGGGCGAGCCCCTTCGGGGACGGCTCTACTCGCGCCGCCGCGGCGACGCTCCCGGAGCCCTCAGGCGGTCTCCGCGCCTTCGCGCGACGATCCTCTCGCGATCACGTCGCAGAGCGCCCAGCAACGAGCACGATTCCCGTCTCGCTTCGCTAGAAAATCCCTCGATGGCTATGGCTGACCTGACTCTTCTGGCAGGGGATTCGCGGGATGAATTCCGGGATCGTTCTGGTGACCGGATTCGCAATCGTCTGTTGGTTCAAACCAACATCCGCCACGACATGATTGGACGAGGAAATGCCGCCCGCGCCGATAGACCAATTCCGGACTTTGAGATGAAGACCATTGTCATCAACAATCAAAAGGGCGGGGTCGGCAAGACGACGCTTGCGGTGCATCTGGCCTGGTTCATGGCGGAAGCTGATCTCCGCGTTCTTGTGATCGACGTTGATGCGCAGAGCAATGCGTCGGATACCTTGAGGCACTACGCCGGTTCAACGTTAGCCGCGGATCTGTTCAAGCCGGGGATACGGGTCGTACCTCGGGAAGACGAAGGCCTAACGCTCGCGCCGGCCGATAGCTCGTTGACCGATCTCGATCGCAGCAGTGTGGCCGCCATAACCACTCTGCAAGAGAACCTCGCTATCGCGTCGGATCAGTTCGATGCCTGCATCATCGATACGCCGCCATCGCTTGGACTGCGCAGTGTCGGCTGTTTGGTTGCGGCCTCGCATGTGCTCGCCCCCATCTATCTGGAGGACTATTCGATCAAGGGCGTCAAAGGTCTGATGCAGACCGTGATCGGCGTGCAGAGGCGCTATGGCCGCCAGGATACGAAGTTCCTCGGGTTGCTGCCTTCGAACTTCAACACGAAATCGCCCCGTCAAAGGACCCATCTTGAGCAACTCTTGCGCGAGGCGGGCAAGTATGTGTTCCCGGGCCAGATCGTTGCAAGGGACGGCTACGCTGAGGCCGTTGCGGAACGCCTGCCGGTCTGGAAGCTGAAGCGCCGCTCTGCGCAGGAGGCTGGTCGGGAAATCCGCGATGTTCTCGCCAAGATCGTCGCGCGGATGGACGAGCCGGCACATGGCGCTTGATCTCAGCTTTAAGCAGCTCATCGACGCCGCGGAAGACGGTGCCGCCACAATCGGACAACCGACTTGCATCGCCGTCGACCGTATTGACGAAGATCCGGACCAGCCTCGTCGCAGTTTCGACGAACAGAAGCTCGAGGAGCTTGCGGAATCGATCCTTCAGCATGGCGTGCTGCAACCGATCGTGCTGCGGCAAGCGACCGAGAACGGCCGATACGTGATCATCATGGGTGCGAGGCGGTATCGTGCTGCTAAACGCGCCGGGCTCCGTGACATCCCAGCTTTCATTCATGCCGTTGGGTCTGCGGATCGTTATGCTCAGATGATCGAGAACATTCAGCGCGATGACCTCAATGCCCCCGAAATTGCGGCGTTCATCGCGGGTCGCTTGGAGCAGGGTGATAACCAAGCCGACATTTCGCGCAAGCTCGGCAAGTCGAGGGACTGGGTGTCTCGCTACGCGTCGGTCCAGAGTATGCCGGAGTTCCTCCGGTCGAAACTTGCCGGCTCGTCAATCCGTGCTGTGTATGAACTCTACCAGGCTTGGCGCGAACAGCCCAACGCCGTCGAGACCATATGCGCAGCACAGGAGAGCTTCACCGACGCGCACGCCCGTCAACTGGCTCGCAAAGTCCGCACGGAAGTCCGCGGATCCCCTGCTGATAGCGAAAGGTCGCCTGGAGCTCAACCGGAACGAAGTCCGATCGCACCGCAAGTGGAATTACGACGCATGGAGAGAGACCGCGTGACGGCGGTCGCGGAAAAGCCCCCCAACTCTTCGGTCGATCGGAACGCGCGAACGAGTCCATCACTAACGATCAGAGTGCGTCACCAAGATCGGACTGGCTGTCTGCTGGTCGATCGACTCGCATCTCAAGGCTCACGGCACGCAGTGCTGTTGGTTGATGGCGCAGAAGAGGCGGAAGAGGTTCCAGCGTCGACCATCACAATCGAAGAGATCCTTTTCGCATGAAGCTTGCCTTAGAGAGCCTCCTCAGAAAAACTGCCACAGTTGGTTCGCCGGCGCAGCGGATTTCCCATCCGAAGGATGGCGCGTTAGCGCAGCAGCCGGAGGCCGAACGCGCCCCCCACAGCGCTGTAGAGAGGCCGGAGGCTGCTGGAAAGCCGCGGTCCACATGCTCGGTGCCAATGTTGCCGATCTCCAGGCGCAGGGTTTGTGAAGTACCAGCATTAGGGCCGACGGCTGCGTCATTCCCGGAGGAATTCTCCGCATCGATCGTCGGCTGGGTTGGATCTCGCCTGCAGCAACTCTCGAGCTTTGAATGCCGAGCTCGTTGGTTTGAACCAACATGGAGGGGGTGGAAGGGTTCGCGTTTTCTAGTGCAGGATAGGCTTCGCGCCAGCGATGTATTACATCGCGATTGGGATTGGCGTGCATGGCTCTGATCTCGCTTCGTGTCTCCGACGAAGTCGCGGCGGAGTTCTCAGTTCTTGCAGCTACCCGGGGGGGCAAATCCGCGCTGCTGCGGCGTCTCATTGCCGATGCACTGGCTGCACCCGAGCCGCGTATCTTGGCATTGCCGGTCGGTCGACCAGAGAAGGTGACAGTGCGACTTCGCGAGAGCGAGATGCGGCAACTCGCGGAAGTTTCACATCAGCGTGGCATGACCCGAACCGGCTGGATCGTTGCGCTGGTGCGCTCGCGATTGGGATCGCCAGTGCAGCATTCCCCGAGCGAGCATGAGGCGGTTCGCGCGATCGTTCGCGAGCTCAACCGGATCGGAGGCAACATCAACCAGATCGCGCGTGCCGCAAACACCAGTTTGCTGCAGGGCAGGGCGGTTGAGCCCGATCTGTCCGCAATTCAAGAGGCCAAGTTGGTCATTGAGAACGAGCTCGCGCAACTACGTAATGCGTTGCAGGGCAACGCGGATTATTGGGATGGGCGGAGATGAGCCGGCGCTATTCGCCGCGGCCGGATGACTTGGCCTCCGAGCTTCCGCCGATCTCGTACGTCTGGGAAACGCCCAATCGGCGCCCACGGCGGGCCGAGTGGGATATCCCGGATCCGACAGCTCTAGGCCGCCTTACGCCGGCGATGCGTGCAAAGCTCGAGCGCATCGTGCGCCGAGCACCAGAGGTGATGGTCAAGATCACCGGTCGCACCAAGGGTGTGGCGCATCTCAAGTCGCACCTTGCCTACATCACGCGAAACGGCGAACTCGATGCGGAAACGGAGCAGGGCGCGACGCTCGCGGGTCGTTCCGGATGGAAAGATCTGCAGCAACGCTGGGAGGATGATGTCGGTCTCGACGATAAGCGCCGCCGCGATGGATCGCTTTCGATCAACATCATTCTGTCGATGCCGGCCGGCACCGATGCGGTCGCCGTCAAGGATTCAGCCCGGGCATTCGCTATTGAGACGTTCGGGAACAATCACGATTACGTCTTCGTCCAGCATCTCGACGACAAGCATCCTCACGTGCACTTGACTGTTCGATCCCTCGGCCATGACGGCAAGCGTCTCAACCCCCGCAAAGCGGATCTTCAGGCCTGGCGGGAACGGTTTGCTGGCGAACTCCGGCTTCGCGGGATCGCGGCAGAGGCAACGCCCCGGCGCACCCGTGGACGGGTTCGAAAAGCCGCCCGGGGGACGGTCCTCGCTATGCGCAGGCGAAAGATCACGCCCGATGTTGATCGGCTCGCCCGAAAGGCGGTGCTCTCGGAAGTGAGGGCCGGCAAGACTGCTAAACATCCTTGGGACGAACCGATCAAGTCACGTCAGGACGCGATCCGGCGAATATATCTCGACTATGCCGCCGAGCTGCAGCGCTCTGAAGCGCCAGCGGATCGCGAGTTGGCTCGCCAAGTTCGGCAATTCGTCAACAACATGCCAGCTGTCGAATCCCGCCAGCATGCGCTGAAGAACGAGCTTTCGGAGTTGGCTAGTAGCCGGCGGCGAGACCTAAAGCGGGAAGCTTATGCAGAGGGATGCGATAAGCCACGAGGCGATGAGCCCACCAGATAGTCGAGCGCAGAAATCATAATCCTTGGGCCCGAGGTTAGATCGTAAGAAATAATGATTTCAAATGCGCCCGGCTATGTTGCGGCGGCGAGTACGCGGCAAGAGAATCCTTAGCCCTCTCAAGGCTGAAACAGGGGTTCGATTCCCCTAGGGAGCGCCAATACTTTCAATAGCTTGCTGGCGTTAGCCGGAAATCATCGAATATTCGTCGAATATGCATACGCGCACGTTGGCGAACCTCAGGCGCCATCGTTGGATTGCGGCCTGTGCGCCATGACCCTTCCGCCCCGCTCGGTACCGGGTCTTTCACGCCGAACCACGTCGCAGGTTTGAGTTCGCCCGTACCAACGGGCGCAGCTTTCCTCGATTCGCGCCGAGCGCTGCGCCGACCGTGTCATCCAGAATTCTTGCTCGGATTGGCGCACAACGCCGTCACCGACGCTGATTGATGCGACGTTGCTCAGCCGGGTGTTTGGCCAATTGGCCAGCTGAAAAAACCAATTGGCCCTCAAGAAGCCAAGCGCCTGCCATGCTCACTGAAAATGAAGGACAGGACAGTGAGTCATGAACGTCGTCAGAAAACTTGGACGAGATAAAAGGTCGGCAAGCTCAGGCACAGCCAACGTCAATCCCCGCCGTGATGCGCGAACCGTTGGCATTGAGCATCGGAACGCCAAGCGTGCCCTCACCATTGCGGAATTTTGCGCACGCTATTCGATTGGTCGTACGCACGCTTACGCTGAAATCGGCGCACGTTATCTCCCAGCGATCAAGGTCGGAAGGCGGACGCTGATCCGTGTCGAGGACGCTGAAGCTTGGCTGGCAAGCCGGCCAAGCCTCCAGAACCGGCAACAGGGGCGCGGTGAATGACGATACGTGTCACACCGCCGGACCGCGATCGGTCACTTCCGGTCGCCTTGGGCCTGCGGAAGCACCCGATCGCCCACGTCATTCCTTGTCTGAGCCGCTCAGAAAGGCAAAGGCTCAATAGCTCCCTCGAGGAAAACGGATACTGCGGCGAAGAGATCGTCCTTCTTGATGGTCAGATCCTTGATGGCGATGGTCGATATCGTGCGTGCCTTGAGACCGGGGCGATGCCAAGATTTCGTCCGTTTAACCCGACCACCGACGGAGATCCCTTCGACTTCGTCGTCCGCAAGAATCTTGCTCAGAGCTGGCTCCGCAAATTCGGACAGTAGCTTGAGTGGATTTTCTGCCTGACAGCGGCGAGGATTCTTGCCGCGAATCAGGAGCGAAGATGACGAAGAAGAGCCGCCGGATGCATTCTCCGGCATTCAAGGCGAAGGTTGCTTTGGCTGCGGTCAAAGGCGACAAGACGCTGGCGGAGCTGGCGCAACTGTTTGATGTTCATCCGAACCAGATCACGATCTGGAAAAACCAGCTCCTGGAAGGCGCCGCCGGCGTGTTTGGGCATGACAAGGCGTCGGCCGAGACGCCGGTCGATTTGAAGGCGTTACATGCCAAGATCGGCGAGCTGGCGTTGGAAAACGATTTTTTGTCCGGCGCGCTCACCAAGGCGGGCCTGCTGAGCGCAAAGCGATGATCGACCGCGGTCATGATCTTTCTATCGTGCGCCAGGCGAAGGTCCTGAAGCTGGCTCGCAGCACGGTCTACTATGAACCTCGGCCAGTTTCGGCCGAGGACCTTGCCTTGATGCGTCGGCTCGATGAGCTGCATCTCGATTATCCCTTCGCGGGAGCGCGTATGCAGCGATCGTTGCTGCGGCGGGAGGGCGTATACGCCGGTCGCCGCCACATCGCGACGCTGATGAAGCGCATGGGGATCGAGGCGGTCTATCGTCGCCCGAACACGAGTAAGCCGGCACCGGGTCACAAGATCTACCCGTACCTGTTGCGCGGATTGAAGATCGAGCGGCCCGACCAGGCGTGGGCAATGGACATCACCTACATTCCGATGCGGCGTGGCTTCGTCTATCTCGCGGCGGTCGTCGATGTGTTCAGCCGACGGGTCCTGGCCCATCGCGTCTCGATCACAATGGAGGCGGCCTTCTGCGTCGAAGCGGTCCAGGAGGCGTTGGCGAAGCACGGCAGGCCCGAGATTTTCAACACGGACCAGGGCAGCCAGTTCACCAGCCTCGAGTTCACCGATGTGCTGCTGGACGCGAAGATCGCCATCAGCATGGACGGCAAGGGCGCCTGGCGCGACAACGTGTTTGTCGAGCGGCTCTGGCGCACGGTCAAATACGAAGAAGTTTATCTCCGCGCCTACGACAGCGTGTCCGAGGCGCGAGCGTCAATTGCCAAGTATCTGGCCTTCTACAATCAGGGACGCCCTCACTCGAGCCTTGACGGGCGCACGCCCGACGAGGCTTACTTCGGCACGCAAGCTATGGTGATGGCCGCATGACCGTCGCCGACGATTTTGTCGTCGCTCTGGTCGGGCTACGCCCTCCCGACGCAACGACAAAATCGTAAGGCCCCGCGTTCAGCATAACCCGGCAGGAATCCACTTAAATCCCGCGGGGCGCTGTCCAAACAACCGGCGCCAGCTCTCTCGGAGAGATCTGCATCGCAATCAAAGGGCGATGATCGGCGCACGTCTGGTCACGGCGCGGCTTGGTTACAACAGATACAGTGAAGGTACGACAATTGTCGGAGCTTCAGAGCTGGTCGGTGTTCACCCGAAGATGGTTGAGCGCAGTAAAGCGATCTTGGAAAAGTCGAAACTCGCCGCGGATGCGATCGCCGATGGGCGGCTATCACTGAACTCCGCGGACATGTTTATTCAGCTTGCGGAAGCTGATCAGTGCCGGATTGTCGCTACGTGTGACGACAAAAAGTCTTTCAAAAGGGAGGTCCAAGAAGCGCGCCGCGATCACCGGCAAAAAAATCCGCCAATAGTGCCTGCTGGCCGCTATTCCGTCATCGTCTCGGATCCGCCCTGGGAAGTCGACAAGACCCCCTATTCGACGATGTCCCTCGATGAGATCGACAAATTTCACCGGCTGTTGCTGGCGGAGAAAGCTGCTGACAGCTGCTACCTCTTTCTCTGGACAACGGCAGCCTTTTTGCCATCTGCCGGTGAGCTCGTGGCATCGTGGGGATGGACTTACCTGTTCCCGATGACCTGGCACAAAGATCGCGGTCCACAGCACCCGAACAGGCCACAATACAACGGTGAGTTCATCATCGAAGTTGTGAAAACGGATGCTCGTTCCGTTTGTACCAGTAATCTCCTGCGCTATGACCATAGCCACGTTCAAGAGCCTGCTTGAATTGCTTCAGCCGCGCTCGCACTCCTCCTCGTGAATTGGACATTCCGACGTATTGCACGTCATCGATTTGTACACGCTGCGCGATCAAGCTCTTCGCGCTGTAGGCGAGGAGATACACCCCCGGATTACGAAGCGTTGCGCTGTTATCCCAATCATCGCCGTGCAGGGGTCTCCAGCGTGCTCTAAACAACTCGCCAACAAAGGCGGCCATATCGATCATAGCCAATACCCAAATGCGACATTCTGTCACTGAACAACATTTCTAACATAGACAGCGCGGAGTTTGCGTAGCAAATGGATGGCCTGATAGTCGGAGGCATCGCATGATCAAGTACGTTGCTGTCGCTAATCGGCCCAACCGCATCGCAACCGTTCATTCAACCGACTGCTCATATACCCGCGATGGCAGCCTTGCTGATGTAAATGCCTCCTATCACAGCGCCTTCCTGATCGCCGTGAATGAGTGTGCCAGCGCTGTTCACTTCTCGGTATCGAAACGTGTTGGCCGTTTCCTCGAAGAAACGCAACAACCACCTGCCTTCTCATGATCGCCTCCTGCATCGGTTAGGCTACCGGCTGGACACACTAGCTCGCCTTTGGGGACCAGGCTGTGCATTTGCTCTGCGATCCACCTTGATACGTTCGAGCAGAACGCTCGCGGGTTCGTCGTTTGCATCTTGCGGCACCAGCTCGCCCCGGAATGCTTTGGCGAGGATGGCTTGGTCGAGGTGCTCGATTAGGTTGCAAGCGTTTATAGCATCGGTGGCGAGGCGATCGATCCAGGCAAATGCCGCCTGGATGCGACGAGCGATTTCGCGCTGCTCCGCAAGAGAGCAAAGTGGAATAGGCAAATCGCGGCAAATCTCCAGTGTTAGGTTGCTTTGGCCCGCCGTCGCCTTCGATCGCGAGACGGCCCATCTAGTAAGAACGTCTGTCTGAAGCCATTTCGAAAGGAAGATCGGCGACACGGATGCAATTGGCCGGAACACAGCGATGGCTTGATTAATGTTCCATTCCTGTCGATCGTTGGGGACTACGCTGACCTTTCCAAGCGGAGGGCCGACAATGTTCATCAACACGTCGCCGGGGACCACCTTTGATCTTGAGAGAAAGCCCTCGTGGGTCGTCCTCGATACGAAAGTAGGTTCGACAGTGAAGTCCAAGGTGCCGTTGAACGTAAGGTTATATACCTTGATGAACGGTATCTCACCGTTGCTCGACATCGCTGCCGATTTGGGCGTAGTCCCTTTTGTAATAAACCCGCAGATAGCCTCTGCGCGAACCCAGAGCCAATGGCTAGGGATGTTGAATGGTTTCAATCCCTCAGGCAATGCAGGCATTTCGCATCGCTGGAGGCGTTGCCCATACTTTTCCTGTAATTGTGCGCGCTCCGTCGCGATCTGAGTAAACGTGGGCGACGGTTCGATGCGGGTACTGCGCCACTCCCGCGTTAGGTCGCCCCTGAACGCTGCCGCAAAAACCGCCTGCTTGTACTTCTCAACAAGCCGAGGAATGCGATCGAGGTTATCGCGAGCGCGTTTGGATTTCGCGGAAAGGCTATCGATTTTGGCCACGATCTGGCGCTGTTCGGAAAGCGGACAAACGGGTATAGGAAAGCTAGGAGCCCGTCCAGATATGTTTTCGTGACGGGCATTTGTTGTAGAGTAGCAGGCTCAGGCTGCGTTTGCGAGGTTGAACAGCTTGAGGAGGTTATGGACGGTGCAGATCATTGTCCACTCGGCGCGCACTTTCTCGATGCCCCGCAACAGGAACTGGCGGAAGCCTCTTGCCTGTTTGATCTGCCCGAACACCGGCTCCACCACTTGCTTTCGCAATCGGTAGGGTGTTTCGAAGCCGCCATCGTCGATCTTCTTTCGCATGGCCTGTGTCAGCGGGCCGCCGACTTTTCCGTTCGCTACTGTCGGGTGCTTGGCGCGTCCGGGCGCGACATAGCCATCGATGCTGCGTGTGTCGAGCGCTTCGAGATTGGCTTCGCTGCAGTAGCCGGAATCCGCTGAGGCCTGCCGCGGCTTGCGGCCAAGATTGCTCTCGATGGCCTCGATCAGGGGCACCAACTGGCCCTGATCGCTGCCGTGCTGGGTCAGTTCTTGCGCGACAATGATCTGGGCATGTGCATCGACGGCCGCCTGGGCATTATAGGCCTGAACGAAGCCATCCTTCGACTTCATGATGCGGCTTTCCGGATCGGTGAAGTTGCGTTGCGCCTTGGGATTGGGTTCCTCCGATGGCAGCGCCGCCGGTTTGCCCGGCTTCTTGCGGCCTTCGGCCTGGCGCTGCTGTTCCTTTTCGGCCTCGATGCGGCGCTCTTCCTCCGCCGCCAGTTTGGCGTCCGCTTCCAGCGCCGCCATCGCTTGCTGGATCTTCGCCAGCCGTTTCGTCGCTGTTGCCGAAAGTCTCATCCTCCGAGGCATCCGCCGCCTCGGCGGCCGCCAGCATGCGAGCGACCTCGGCCTTCAATTCCGCCTCGCGCTTCTTCATGCGCTCATAACTCATCGCCTTGTGTTTCGACGCGTTCGCCTTGATCTTCGTACCATCCAGCGCGACATGACCGAGCTTGACCAGCCCGGCCGTCTCGCACAACTTCAGAACCTGCACGAATAGCGCGCCGAGCGCCTTCAAATGTCGCTTGCGAAAGTCGCTGATCGTCCGAAAATCCGGCGCATCCAGCGCCACGATCATCACAAAATCGTTCCGCTCCCGGCAGGCCTTGGCAATCCGACGCGACGAATACAGCCCACTCGCATAGCTATGCAGCAGCAGCGCCACCATCATCCGCGGATCAAACGGCGGCTGCCCAAGCCCGCTCACATAGCTGCCCATGATCTCCCTGAGATCGAGGCTCTCCCGCACCAGATCAACCATAAACCGCGAGACATGGCCTTTCGGCACGAAGTCCTGCACATTCGGCGGCAGAAGCAGCGTCTGATCGATGTTCCAAGGCCGAAAATACTTGCTCATCGCCCAATGTTGAATCAGACCCGACCAGATTTGAACAGCGACTATCCAGACAAGCTCCTAGCAAGCCCTTCCTTGCCTATGTGGTAGATGTTTACACCTTGCGTCTTAGAAACGAAGTTTTCCTTCAGAGCGCTCAGCAGGAAATAGGAATGAATGTACTCCGACGTGCAGCCTTCCGGCTTCACCCGTATCAACGTGTTCTGGAAGCAACAATTCTCGATCTGTCCCTGCCAAATTGCAGGTTTGCCAACCTCGTTAGCACTACCTGAACCTTCGTTTACGAGAACATCGCCGGCACAGAGGCGAAAACGTTCGAAATCCGCATCATCAAAGTTCATTTCCTTCACATCCGCCAGGTCCCATCCATTCCATGTGATGTTCGCTGCTCGAACGTAAGGGCGCATGTTCTTGCCAGTATGGTTTTCCGGTGACCTTTGGCGGCCGAGGCCTACCCCCGCAATATCGGAAACGGGTGCCCATTCCCAATTCGGAGGCACAGGCCAAAGTGGCACCAGTTGATCACGCCGCCTGGTCATTCCGCCGCCTCCGGAACCGCTACAGCTTCGTCAACGCTATCCGGCTCAAGCTCGTCTGAAAGATTTTCGATATCCGCCAGTGCCGCCTTGAGATGGCCGATGATAGCAGCGGCGATGTCCACCGGTTCCGTTAGGTGCTCCTCGACATCAACCTCGGTGTCGCGCAGCCACGAAATATCAAGATTGTCGTTTCGGGCCTTGATCGCGTCTCGCGTGAAGCAGCGCCAACGACCTTCCTCGCCCTGATCCTTTCGTTTGGCCCCACCGTTGGGATCGCTGCCATAGACCTTCTCGAAATCTGCAAAATCTTGCATCGTCAGCGGACGAGTTTTGCCAAATGCGGGAGCATCTGCCCGCATGTCATAGACCCATACCGACTTGGTATTGCCCTTGTCCGTCGTGCCTCGCTGAAGGAGCAGCAGGTTGGTCTTAACCCCTTGTGCATAGAAGATGCCGGTCGGCAAACGCAGAATGGTGTGCAGATTGCAGAGGTCCATCAGCCATGAGCGCAGTCGCTGGCCCGTGTTGTCCTCGAACAGAACATTGTCTGGCACCACCACCGCTGCACGTCCAGCCGGCTTTAGAGAGCGGACAACGTGCTCAACGAAAGCCAGTTGCTTGTTTGACGTGTCGGCCGTAATCGAGAAGTCCGAACGCGTCGGTCTGCCGCCGCCCTTTTTGGTGCCAAACGGTGGATTGGTCAGGATCAAATCGGCCTTTGGCAGGCGCTCACCGTCGGGACTGAGTGTGTCTCCGACAGCCACGCCCGCTCCCTCGATGCCGTGGAGCATGAGGTTCATTAACAGCAGTCGATGGGCATCAAGGACCAGTTCCAGTCCCGCAAACGCCTGTGTGCGCTGGAACGCCTGTTGCGCTGGTGAAAGGTTGAATAGGTCGTCGGTGGCGTCCTTAATATAGCGGTCCGCCGCTACGAGAAAGCCGCCCGTGCCCGCTGCGGGGTCCTGAACAATTTCACCGGACTGTGGCTTCAGAAGGCGCACCGCACAGTCGATCAATGGACGCGGTGTGAAATACTGTCCGGCCCCGGATTTCTTTTCGCCAGCATTTTTTTGCAGTAAGCCCTCATAGAGGTCGCCCAGTCCTTCGCGGCGGGCAGAGAACCAATCCAGCTTGTCGATTTCTGAGACCAGCGTGCTCAGGTTCGTCGGCTTGCGCAACGAAGTCTGCGCGTCGGTAAAGATGTCGCGCACCATGCCTGTGCCGCTGGTGCCGAGCTTGAGCAGCAGGGCGCGGTAATGGGTGAGTAAGCCCTCGCCCTCGCGTTTCGTCAGGTCGCTCCAGCGGTAGCCCTTGGGTAAGGCGTCCTCGCGCTTCGTCTCCTGCATCATCTTTAGAAACAGCAGAAACGTAAGTTCGGTTACATACGCTTGGTACGTGATGCCGTCATCGCGCAGGACATTGCACAGGCCCCAGAGTTTTTGCACGATGTCGCGTGTCACGTGCTGGTCGGTCATGCAGATTTGCTCCAAAGTTCGTCATTTATGTCGCCGAGAATGGCGTCCAGTTTGCCGTCGAAAATGCGGTTTAACCGGGTGAACCCACCGGTTTCCTCGCGAAATTGCTCTTCATCCAGCACGGCACGATCAGCAACGCCCACCTGCGCGACAGCTTTGCCAATGCGCTCAAGCCATTTACGTTGTGGCTCGCTCCAGCTACCACGCTTCACAATCCGATCCATTGCCGCCTTGACGCGATCTGCCCACGGGACAAGCGGGTCGCCAATTGCAGCCTGTCGGATGAAACCGACAATGGACGCCGCAATATCCTCGTTCTTCGCTTGCTTCCATGCATTGCGTAGTGCGGCTTCGGAGAAGCCTTGCCGATCAAGCTCCATCCTCACGGATTTCAGATTATCCCTCGTCAACTCTCGGGGACGCTGCACGACGGCCTGCAAAGCCGCGACCTTGTTGACGTTATCCTGGATAAACTGAGAAAACGAACTGAGGAAGTCCTCAGGCCGTACCATCGCAGCCCCATATCCGATTGTTGTGGAAACAACCTTGTCAGGGTGCTCCGAGATCGGCAGCGGAATTGGCCTCCCGCTATCGGGCTTCCAGTCGAGGATTAGGCCAATTCCCTGCTTGCCTCTCAACCAGTTGGTCAATCCATCAAGTGGCTCGTTCCTAAAGCGGTTGAGGGTTGCCTGGATCGGCTCGCCAGCCACGCCCTGGAACGCGTCTTCTGCTTCAGCAGTGAGCTTACCAAGCCGTCGGCCCAGCTTCACAACTATTTCATCGCGCAATTGGGTGCGGTGAGCAGCATCAGTAATGCGTGCGAATTGTTCGAACAGTTGCATCAGTGTGATTTTAGGATTGACGACCACTGGTTTCATGGCCGTCACGGGCTGCAAAGCATCGTAGATGCCGACGGCGTCGAAGATACGAAACGTTTCCTTTCCAATTTCAGGACAAAGGCGGGTCGCTCGGCCTAGCATCTGCTCGTATAGGATACGGCTATTCACACGGCGGATGAACACAAGATTTGCGATTGTTGGAACATCGACGCCCGTTGTCAGCAAGTCAACGGTCACTGCAACTGTGGGCAGGGCGTCATTGCGGTAGCGCCGGATCAGCGTGCCAGGCGCATCAACGCTGCCTGTCACCTTTGCAACCGCCGCATCATCGATTTCCCCATACCGGTCAAGGAATGCCTTCTTTAGCTCGGCAACAACAATGTCCGCATGTCCATCCGTCGAGGCGAAGATCAGCGTCTTGCCTGGCAGAGAGGGATCGATGTGCTTGGCTAGTTCTTCGCTCACGGCCCGATTGAATGAGCGGGTGATCACGCGACGGTTGAAGTCATCGATCTCGAAATCCAGATCGTCAGGTGCATGTGTAAGATCGATTTCGCCCGTTATGGGATTGAGCAAGGGCAGTGGATCGCCCCGCGCAAAATGAATGCCATCGCGTGACAACTCGGTTTCAATGCGTAAGGGCGGTTCGTGATCGATCAGGAACCCATCGATCACAGCTTCACGGTATGGATATGTGAATATCGGATCGCCAAATATCTGCGCCGTGTGCAGCGCTGGCGTAGCAGTCAGACCAATCTTGACTGCGTCAAAGTGTTCTAAGACCCGTCGATACTTCGATACATAGTCGGCTTCATCGCGAAACGACATTTCGGCATCGGACATCTCGCGGTCGAGCAGATAACCACGGTGACATTCATCGACAACGATCAAATCGTATTGATCAACCGGCGGGACATCCTCATTCTCATTCGCAAATAGCACCCGCTTTACCAAGCTCTGGATAGTGCAGATGTGAACCTTGGTGGCCGTTTCGGGCAGCACGTCACCGAGTTCCTTCAAGCCAAAAATATCTGCGAATGTTCGAGCGCTTACGATCCGTGTTGTCTTGAACTCATTGGCCGCTTGCTCGCCAAGCGCATGACGATCAACAACGAAACAGATGCGCCGGAAGCGCTTCGTTTCGAGCAGGCGATACAGCAGGGCGATAGCGAGCTTGGTCTTGCCAGTGCCGGTGGCCATCGCCAGGAGCATCGTCCGGTTGGCATCATCCGCGAGGGTGCTCTCGACGGCACGAATGGCCCGTTTTTGATAATCGCGGAGTGGGAAACCGAACTCGATAGGTAGCGATGCAAGGCGTTCCTGAGCCGCCTCGCGATCCATATTGAGTTGCCCCATCAAGCCTTCGGGCGTCGGCCAATCCGTGAGTGCTCGCCGATGGTTGGTCGGATTGCGCGCATCGCGAAACCAGATGCCACTTTGGGTTTCAACCTGCTTGAGGTATGGGCGTCCATTGGTAGCGAACAGGAATGGTACTTGAAACGGCAGCTCTTTGGTTGCGCCCGAACTAAATGGCCATGGCCCTCCCTCGGTAAGCTCAATACTGCCGGTGGGATCGAACGCTTGAGCGTAACGACCAGCTTGGTCAATTGCAGCCTGGACGTTTTTGCTCTTGCGCTTGGCTTCCACCAGAGCAATGCATGTCATGCCGACAAAGAGTGCGTAGTCCGCGGGGCCGTTGGCGGTCGGCCATTCGGCAATCGCCATCGATTTTCCTTTGACCGGTCGAGCACCCTTCGCGTACCGCAGGTTCATGGTGTCGGCGTCCCAGCCACGCGCGCGCAACTGTTCATCAATGAGTTGGCGTGTAGCAGCCTCGTCGAGATCAATGGCCTCTGCGGCGGCAGAGGCAGACCTCAGCATCGCTTGCCTTTCTGAGGCGGAACTGGATGCCGCGGCCGATTGCCACTCAACGAGTTGCTCGGCGAGTTCTACCGGTTGTGAAGGCAGCCCAACTGAGAGCCGCTCTTCAAGAGCTTCGAGGGAGGAACTTGCCGGAGCCTTCGCAACTGCTTGCAATTGTGATAGTCGTCGGCTCAGTTCAATTTTTGCAGCTTCTGCCTCGGCCGCCAATTGAGCATATATATCTCGCTCCTCGGCAGCTCCTTTGGCTCCCTGTTCAGCGGCCCGCCGAGCCGCTTCCGCTTCAGCAATTCTCTCTTTTGCTCGTTGCGCCTCCGTTAGGGCAGCTTCTTTCTCGCCTTTCAACCTCTCAAGCTCGGCCTTAACTTCGGCCGTTGCATCAGCGGGGGCTCGGGGCGGTTGAAATGGACCCGGCTTGAAGTTTTGATCATCGAAGGTGCGGTAGAACCAGATTGCAAGCTGACGAGCCATTTTAAGGCACGAGAGCGCGGTGGCATGATCACCGTCACGGTCATGGGTCGCCGCATTCCCCAACTTGCGAAGCTGATGGAATAGATCCATGACGGACGAGGGGTAATTTCCCTCTAGCCGTAGTCGCCGAAGCAGGTCGGCTTGCAGCTCTCGTGCATCCGTGAGGAGGCCGGAACGAGCAGCTAGCATTTGGGCTAATACTTCGCCGAACTGGCGGAGCAAGATGAGCGCAACGACCGGATCATCCGAGAAATAGCGCTCGCACCCCGCGCCGATCCGGTCCAAATCCGGGTAGTGCTTGGCAAAAAAGCCGAAGTTGGCCGATTTTGGCGGCCCGGTGAGTTTGGTGGTATGAGCCAACCGCTCCCCCCGAAGCAGCCCGCGAGAAAAGGGATTTAAGGTTACGTCACTTTCAGCATGCGCGACTTAGCGCGGCGGTTCAAGATATTCCTTTGTACAATCTAAGGGTTATCTTCCACCAGGCATATGCGGAATTAATCCAGCGGCCCCTGTTCGAGCGGCTGATCTACTTCATGCTGCGGGCTTACGTCGAGAACATCGCCTATCGGCTGTTCGTGTTCTCGATCCTGGTGTTTTTGCTAGCCAGGCTGAAGATGGCATCGCCTGTGACCATCGTGCTGGCCATGGTCGTAAGCCAATGCCTCAACATCGGGGCGAATGTTCCGCACGAGGCGGTTACGGCGCAGGTCTTCCTCTATGACACGATCCGGTATGTTGCACCGGGCGTCTTGTGGGCGTGGATCTATCTTCGCTTTGGTTTCGTTACGGCTGAAGTGGCGTCGGTCGGATGTCACGTATTCTTGCAGCCGGCATTTAGCATTTTGTTCGTCTAACGTGGATGGGATGTTGGCTCAGTCATCGCATCAGCTTGAACAGTTCGAGGACTTCGGTGACACGCAGCTTCGTGCCCTTCGGCATGTGCTCGAGGAGCAGGGCTCGGGGTATCCGCAGCGATCTCATCCCGCTTGAGCGGGGTACGCATACGACGGAGGCCGCCTGATTGACGCATGCGCGCGGGCACGGCGAGGTCTATGATGGCATTGGGTGAAGGGTGAAGGTCAGGCGGCCTGCTGATTGGCTGGCTTGTCGGCCTGGCGCAGGAGCTTCCATTCCCAGGGCAAGAGCTCGTGCAGACGCGATGCGGGATGATCGGCGATACGGGCCAGGACGTCGGCGAGCCAGGCCTTGGGATCGACGTCGTTGAGGCGACAGGTCGTGATCATCGTCAGCATGATGGCGGCACGGTCGGCGCCGCGTTGGCTGCCGGCGAAGGTCCAGTTGCGCCTTCCCAAGGCGATGCCTCTCAATGCGCGCTCAGCGCAATTGTTGGTCAAGCAGATCCTGCCGTCGTCGAGGAAGCGGGCGAAGCCGTCCCAGCGCCTGAGCATGTAGTTAATCGGCTTCAGGACCTCGGAGGAACGCGAGAGGGTTTCGCGCTCGCGGAGCAGCCAGGCATGCATGTCCTCGAGAAGTGACTTACTCTGTTCCTGGCGAGCGGCACGCCGCTCGCCGGCACCGCGGCCGTTGATGGCGCGCTCGATCTCGAACAACGTATCGAGGCGTCTGACAGCCTCCAGCGCGATCGGGGAGACCGGTTTGCCTTTCTTGCCTTCCCGAGCATTTTTCTCGATATCAGCCAGCTCGAAGAAGCCCCGCCGCGCATGGGCCACGCAAAACGCCGGCGTAATCGGCAGCGCCTTCTTCTGCGGGTCGAACAGCGGCTCGAAGCCGCTGTAGCAATCCGCCTGCAAGATGCCGGCGAAGGCGGCCAGATGTCTCTGTGGATGCTCGCCTCGTCGGTCGCTCGAGGCGTAATAGACCGCTGCCGGCGGCGCAGGCCCGGCGAACGGCCGGTCATCCCGCACATAAGTCCAGATCCGCCCGGTCGTGCACTTGCCCTTCGCCAGAATACGGATGGTGGTGTCGTCGCCATGAAGGCGCTCGGCAGCGAGCACGTGGCGTTCGATCAAGTGGAAGAGCGGCATGACGGCGAAGGTCCCGTGGCCGACCTGGTCGGCCAGCGTCGACAACGGCAGGTCGATCCCCTCGGCCTTAAAGCGCGCACTCTGGCGGTTGAGCGGGATATGCATGCCGAACTTGTCGAACAGGATCGTCGCCAGCAATTGTGGGCCGATGAAGCCGCGCGGCGTGGCATGGAACGGCGCGGGCGGCTGGCTGATCTTCTCGCAATCGCGGCAGGTGAACTTCTCGCGTACCGTCTCGATCAGCTTGAAGCGGCGCGGGATCTCCTCCAGCGTCTTGGTCACATCCTCACCGATCTTCGCCAGCCGCGATCCACCGCAGCAGGCGCAGGTCGTTGGAGTCTCAATGACGACGCGCTCGCGTTCGATATCGTCAGGCCATGGCTTGCGCACCGGCCGCTTGCGCATGAAGGGGCGGACGTTCTGCGTCTTCGCCGCTGCGGCCTGTGCGGCAAGCTCATCCTCGCTCGCCGTGGTGACGAGTTCTTCGAGCTCCAACTCCAACTGCTCGAGCAGCCGTGCCGAGCGCTCGGATCGCTGCCCGTGCAGTTCGCGTTTCAGCTTCTCGATGCGCAACTCGAGATGAGCGATCAGCGCCTCGGTATCCGACAGTTTCGCCTGCGCATTCGCGGCTTGCGCCTGCCAGTTGGCGGCCTTCGCCTCGGCTTTCTGTCGCGCCTCACGCTCGGCCTGCAGCGCCGCCAGGGCACTGACAAGGTCCGATGGAAGATCATCCGGCTTCGATATCATGGAGCCATTGAATCAGATCGAGCAGCAGATTCAAACCGTAAAACGACTATCCGACCCGCGTCGGACGCTGGGTTTCTTGAGGGTTGCGCCAATCGATCCCGGACAACAGATAGCTCAACTGCGCCGGAGAGATCGTTACCGATTCACCAGCAACCGATGGCCAGATGAACCTGCCTCTCTCGAGTCTTTTGGTGAACAAGCAGGCGCCCTGGCCATCGTGCCAAATGACCTTCAATAGATCACCGCGTTTGCCCCGGAAGCAGAAAAGACCGCCGCCCATGGCGTCGCGCTTGAGCACTTCCTGCACGCGCAGAGCCAGGCTCGGAAAGCCGCACCGCATGTCGGTATGGCCCGTCGCCAGCCACACCCGCACGCCCGTCGGGATCGGGATCATCGGCGCGCCAGGCCCCGAGCAATTCGAACGACCGCCTCGATATCCGCACCGGGGCCGAAGACCACGCGCAGCCCCTGAGGGCTCACGATTTCGATCTGACCTGTCTCGACAGCTTCCGTCGTTGGCGGCGTACTTGCCGCAACTATCGCAGGGACGAATGTCGGGCCGATCGAATCCTCTTCGGCCGGATCATGACAGGTCCAAGCCTTGCGCCAGCTCAGCAGAAGCTGACGTGATATCCCATACCGGCGAGCCGTCGCCGACACCAGTCGTGGCCCCGAGAAGCTCTCCTCTACGATTCTGAGCTTCTCCGCACGCGTCCAGCGTCGCCGCCGACCGGTCTCCACCAAATCCATGCGGCTCAGCACCGCACTGTCCTTATGTACGTCCATAAGGACAGTCAGCTACAGATCGGAAAAACTCGCAAGACGGCCGCCCTCGGACGGATACTGAGCGGGTCGTGCTCAGCATGGAACTGCTGCATTCTGTCGGCGAATTTTCGGGCGACTTTCGGCGGGATTTCCAGCGGCTTGCGGATGATGGGCATCTCTGGAGCATAGGTATTCCGGGCCGGTTTTGCGAGTTCCGCATAGACCAATGGCGCATTGTCCTGCGCGGGCGAGTTTGAGGAAACTCTGGGCACGCAGCGGCGACGCTGCAACGCTTGCGGAACTACAGCACCAGCGCCGGGTAGGGGCGCTGGTGCTTTTTCACCGGGCTTCAATGTCCGATGATAAAGCGGATAGCAAAATACGCGCCGGCTACGACGGCCGCCGTTAGGCTCAGCGAAAGCAAGATGCGCCACGCCCCTGTCAACTTGAATTCGAAAGTTGGTTCGTCTCGCACAATGTCACGCGAAGAATAAATTTTATTATTCAATAAACAGAATGGCCCCAGCAACCCTTGGAGGCCCGGGGGGCAATTGCTGGGGCCATATGGCCAGTCCCGCGTCTGTCGAGATTGGTCATCCAGATCGCACACTGGATTCAGTGACGACACAAGCCGGAACAGATGCCCCAACTCTCAAGGCAGGGACGCAGTGACAATACTGCAACAAGACCACGCTATTGCGAGGCCCGGCGTTGTCACGAGCTGCAATCTCATAGCACGCTCCACACTCCGCCTCTTCCGGGATGAAAGCGGAAGGTCTTTCCGCGAGATTCACATGTGTGATTTCTGGAACCTTGGTCCTTGTAAATCATCGCTCTGGGCAGAGCGTTTTCATTAAGATCAATTTACAGCCCAGAGGGATCGTCAATTATCGGCAGCGGCGGTTCGCTTTAAACGTGGATAAGAACGGCCTCAGCGTGATGCCTCGTTGGGGCCGTTTCTTGTCAAGTGAACAGGTCTTTCCCGGCCTGCTTCATCCGCACAAATGTGCCGCTCTCGTGGTACTCGAGCCAGCCTTGGCTGATCGCGTGCTGTAGGCCGGCCCAATACTCGGCCGGCGTCGCCTTATCCTCGTCGATCATCGGACGGTTGATCTTCTCGATGTAGATCCTGCCATCCTGGATCGGCTCAAATGCCCGCGCATGCTCCATGATTCTGCGGGCGGCCTTTTCGGGGTCGGAGTAGGGGCGGTCAGCTTTCATCTTCAACGTCGGATGTTCTCGATTTTGTGCATCAGTCGGAAAGCTCCCGCATTTTCAGACTGGTCTGATCTTCTCTTTGAGCTTGCGGTTTATCGTGAGCGTCACGAGAGGATCACGGGTGCCTGGGCTTGACTTGCGCGGAATGCTCTGGATAGCGCGGTCGGGATGATTGACGCCGCCGGCGCGCGGTGATGGGTTGATCCCGGTTCGGAGCGGGCAACGGGGATCAGAATGACCAGCGAGTCGCAGCTGCGCGAGAAGCTTCGGAAGATCGAGGCGTTGTTCGTGGGGGCCGGAACTGCTGGTGAGCGCCTTGCAGCGGAAGCCGCGCTGCAGCGGGTGCGGGCCCGGGTCGAGGAACTTGCTCGCCACGATCCACCGATCGAACAGCAATTCTCACTTCCCGACCAGTGGTCTCGGCACCTGTTTCTGGCGCTTTGCCGCCGATATGGGCTGCGGCCGTTTCGTTATCGCCGACAGCGACGTAACACGGTGATGGTCCGTGCGTCACGGGGCTTCGTTGATCGAGTCCTGCTGCCCGAGTTCACCGAGCTGGAGGGTGCGCTGCAAGTGTATCTGCACGAGGTAACGCTGCGCGTGATCCGCGAAGAGATCTACGACGACGCCAGCGATGCGCAGGAAGTTCCCGACGCCGTGCCGTCGAACTGATCAAGCGGCGAGCTTTGGCTCCGAACCATCGCGCTCGGCTTTCCAATTCCACGGCAGCAGCGTGTTCAGCTGATTGATCTTGGTACGTCCGGAGACGATGCGCTCGAGAACATCAGTAAAATAGTGCCGTGGGTCGATGTCGTGAAGCTTTGCGGAGTTGATGAGTGATGCGAGAGTGGCCCAGGTTTCGGCGCCGCCCTCACTGCCTGCGAACAGATAGTTTTTCTTTCCCAGCCCGATCGGCTTGATGCTGCGTTCGACCGTATTGCTGTCGATCTCGATGCGCCCATCATCGATGAATCGCGTCAGGCCATCCCAATGGTTGAGGGTGTAGCGGATCGCCTTGCCAAGGCCGGATTTCTTCGAGACTTCCAGCAGTCGCGCCTCGAGCCAGGGCTTGAAGTCCTCGATCAGCGGTCTGGTGTCGGATTGTCGCACCGCAGCTCGCTGCGTCGCCGGCAAACCGCGAATGCGATCCTCAATGGCGTAGAACATCGCGATCCGCTGCAGCGCTTCCGCGGCAATCGGCGATTTCGTCGCGATGTGGACGTCCCAGAACTTCCGCCGCGCATGCGCGAAGCAGAACGCCAGTTGTACCAGACGGCCGCCGTTTTTAATCAGCCCCTTGTACCCGGCGTAGCCGTCGACCTGCAGGATGCCGTCGTAGTCTCCAAACAGCTGCCTGGCGCGGATTGCCTTGCGATCCTCGGCGAACACGTAGACTACTGCCGGCGGCGCCGGGCCGCCCCACGGGCGGTCGTCGGTGGCGATCGCCCAGAACTGGCAGACTTTGGTTCTGCCACGGCCGGGATCGAGAACTGGCAGCGGCGTCTCGTCGGCAAACAGCCGCGGGTAGGACATCACTGCGCGGCGCAACAGCGCGTGAAGCGGCTTCAGCCACCAGGCGACGCGGCCCATCCACGAGGCCAGCGTTTGCCGGTCGAGCGTGATGCCTTGGGCGGCAAACATCTGTTCCTGGCGATACAGCGGCAGCTGGTAGCCGTATTTCATCACCGCGACGTGGGCCAGCAAGGCTTCCGTCACCATTCCACCGTCGATCGCCTGGGCCGGCGCGGGTGCCTGCAGAACACCCTGGCGGCATCCCCGGCAGCCGTACCGTGGACGCATGATGCGCTTGACCCGGTACTGCATCGGAATGACGTCGAAGGCTTCCTTGACGGTCTCCCCGATCTTGTGCAGCTGCTCGCCGCAGCAAGGGCAGATGTGGCTCTCGATATCGATCACGACATCGATGCGCGGCAAATGCTCCGGAAGCTTCCCCCGGTTGCGTCGCGCCGGTCGCTTTCCACGGCCCTCCGCTCCGTCAGGCAGCCTGCCTCCGGTCACGTCGTCGTTGGCGGCGGCACGAACCGCCTGTGCCCTGATGGTGAAGAGAGACAGCTGTCCGATATCCAGTGTCTCGGAGCGCGGACCGAAGATCGTGCGCTTGTACTGGGACAGGATCATCAGGAGCTTGTCGTTCTCCTGGATCGCAGCGTCGCGTTGGGCGATCGCTGCATCACGCTCGGTCGCCAGCGTGCTGCATTCCTCCGACAACGCCGCAAGCCGTGACGATAGCGTCATCACGGCTTGTCGGAGCAATGCTGGATCGGAAGGCAAATCACTCATGCAGAGCGATTCTACAACAACTCCGCATGAGTGACGAACGACTCTTGATAATGATCAACCAGCTCGCATCGGCTGATCCACAACTCGCATCGGCACACGCTTCCAGTCCGAGCCATCGAGCAGCACCGAGAGCTGAGCATGAGATAGCGACATGACGCCTTCCTTGATCGGCGGCCAGGTGAACTGCCCCTCGATTCTTTTGTAGTAAAGGACAAGGCCGCTTCCATCCCAAGTCAGGATCTTCACGCGATCTCGGCGCTTGGAGCGGAAGACATAAAGTCCGCCGTCGAACGGATCGGCTCCAAAGGCCTCGCTCACCAGCATCGCCAGCGAGTCCATGCCGCGGCGGAAATCGACCGGCTGCGTCGCAATCCAGATCGACAACCCAGCTCGAAGCCCGATCATCGACCAACCGTCCCGACCGCCGCCAGCACCTCGCACAGTGCCTCCCGGTCGACTGTCCCCCTGACACGGATGCGAATCGCGCCGACCTCGATCTCGATCGCCGCCTGCTCCTCACTCGGGCGCCCACAGCCGGTGATCGCGACCGGCACAAAGCCAGGTGGCATGCCTCTGTCCCCGCGCTCCGCGACCTGCGCCCGCGTAGCCTGGCGACGCCAGAGAAACAACAGGCTTGGACTGATGTCGTGTCGCCGCGCCACTGCGGACACGCTTGCACCCGGCGCAAAACTCTCCGCAACAATCGCCGCCTTCGCATCGGTCGACCAGCGCCGACGTCGGCCCGTCCCGGTGATGATCTCGACACGCTGCAGCGTGTCGGCGCCGTGTTCGAGGATAGGCATATGCCTATCCTTATCGCTATCCTTACGACTATCCTTTGACATTGTGACCTCGCGACAAACCATTCCGCGAGATCTTCCTAGCCGACCAGATCAACCCTCAGCGCGTGGTCTCCGCATGACGCTCACGGTTTATCAGCATTTCGGCCCGCCTCTTTGCCAACTCGGGCAGCCTCGTGCGCACCGTGCCGTGTACCGTTTCATCGATAAGCTCGATGACGATTTTGAATTGATCGTCGTATTGTCGGGTCACGCTGAACGCGACGCCTCGGTGCATATGAGTGGTGGGCATGCGGCCGATTTAGCAATCGACGCCGGGCGCCAACACCGGGAAGCTACGGGCAATCGTCCCACTCTGGGGATGGGCCTATGCAGAGGGCTAGTCGTCCCAAGTTCGCTGGCCGCATGCCCTGCACTCGAACATCCGAACTGGCTTGCCCGTGCAAATGTTTAGCATGGCCCGGACCAAATCCTGAGGGTTGCCGCACCGACAGGCCCTTACCGGCTCATTTTCGATCTCTTGGATCTTCGGCCCGATTGCGCCCATGTACCTGCCCCTCCAGCGAGGCGAGGACTTAAGTTACAAAGTGAACACTTGTTCCTCGGACATAGGGCAGAATGATCTTCCCCCGAAAAAGTGGACAGGGTTAAGCTGGTTTTAGCTCCATCTCGATCGGGGCGAGGTACCCGATGGCGGAATGGAGTCGAGTTCGATTGTAGAAGCCCTCAATGAAGGCGAAGATATCGCGCTGGGCCTCGGCCCGGGTCTCATATTGGCGATGATGAACGAGCTCGGTCTTCAGGGTATGGAAGAAGCTCTCCATCGGGGCATTGTCGTAGCAGTCGGCTTTGCGGCTCATTGATGCCGTGATGCCGGCGGCCGACAGGATCGCGCGATAGTCCTGTGAGGCGTACTGCACGCCGCGATCGGAGTGATGGATCAATCCGCCTTCCGGATGCTGCTGCTGGATTGCCATCTTCAAGGCGGACGAGGCGAGTTCGACCTGCATGTGATCCCGCATCGCCCAACCGACGATCTTGCGGCTGAAGAGGTCCATGATGGCCGCCAGGTAGAGCCAGCCCTCTGCAGTCGGAATGTAGGTAATATCGGCGAGCCAGATCCGGTTTGGGGCCGCGGCTGCAAAATGACGTTCGATGAGGTTCGGCGCGATCGGCAGGCCGTGGCGGCTGTCGGTGGTCCGAACGCGACGCGGTGATGCCATGATGGCGCGGATGCCGTGCCGATGCATCAAGCGTTCGATCCGGCCACGGCTGGCGCCACGTCCCTGTACCCGCAGAGCGGCATGGACCCGCGGACTGCCATAGCGTCCGCCACTGTCTTGATGGACCTGTCGGATCGCAGCCAGCAGCGCGGCATTGGTGGTTGCGCGTGCGTTTACCGGGCGCTCACGCCAAGCGTAATAGCCGGCCGCCGAGACCCCGAGCACGGCGCACATCAGCCGCACCGGATAGGCGTCGCGATGGTCCTCAATGAAGCGGAAGCTCATGTCCGGGTTCCGGCAAAGATCGCGATCGACTTCCTAAGAAACAGCCTGATTGGCGTTGCACGGAATGGCCTGCAAGACAAAGCCGAGCGATTTGGCCCGGCGCTGAAGGTTAGCGAGGACGCGGCTGCGATATTGTCGCTCATATTGGTCGGCACCTGGATCCCTGTAGCTCATGCCATGCCGGAGTGTGTTGTAGAATAAAACTGCAATCTTGCGGGCGGTCGCCGTCACCGCCTTCGACTTGCCCGCGCGTGAGGACAGCCGGCGATAGAATGCTCCGAGCGCCGTATCGCTCCGCCCCACGGTTGTGGCTGCCAATCGCAGTAGTGCGGCTGCCCGGCTGGAGGATCTCCGCGTGCGTGAAGATAGTACCTTGCCACCGGAGATTTTGTTGCCGGGTGCGAGGCAGAGCCAAGAGGTGAAGTGCTTGGCGGTTGGCCACGCCCTCAGATCCTTGCCGCACTCGCCGACGAGCTTCAATGCGAGTGACGGACCCAGCCCATGGATCTCAGTCAGATCAACGCCGAGCACACCGTACAGCGCGGTCCTGACATCGAAGGTGGGTGTGTTGACCTGCTTGGTCTTTACGCGTGGCTGGGATAGCTTTCCGACCGGCTTTGCTTCTCTGTTGCTAAGCGCGGCGATCAAGACTTCGAGCTTGCGGTCGCAGTCCAGCATCTTCGCCTGGTAGATGTCGTAGAGTTCCAGCGATTGGGTCAGAGCGAAGACATGTTCCTCCCGGTCGTTGCCGATCAGCGCCGCGCGGATCGTCTCCGTTGAAGAATGGCAGCGCACGTCTCGATAGGTTGCCAGAACGTCGGGATTGCGCTCGCCTGCAACAATGGCTCGGATAATCCGCATACCAGTCGCTCCGGTGATATCCGAGACGACATGATGGAGCTGCAGGTTCATCTCCATCAGAGCCTTCTGCATGTGCTGGATATGGGCGGCAGCATATTCAACCAGCCGCTCCCGCTGGCGCAGATAAGCGCGCAGGGTCGCAATCTCGGCATCGGGACGGAAGCTGCCGCGTAACAGCCCATAGGAATGAAGCTGGCGTAACCACGCAGCATCGCTGACATCGGTCTTGCGCCCGGGCACATTCTTGGCATACCGCGCGTTGACCAGAATGACCTCGAACCCGCGCTGCTCCAGAATCTCGTAGACCGGGATCCAATAGACGCCAGTGGATTCCATCGCGACGCTGGTCACACCGCATGTCTTGAACCAGTCCGCCAGACTATGCAGGTCCTGTGTGAACGTGCTGAACGTGCGCACTGGGACATCGGTGCAGGCCGGGTTCACGGCGGCCATGTGCATCTTTGATCCGATGTCGATGGCAGCCGCCCCGACGTTGACTGGCTTCAATTCCGGGCGATCTGCAGTTGTCGTCTTGAGCATTGCGGGTCCTCCGTCCAATCATGGGCAGGAGGGTCTGGGTTATGCCAATTTGTCATCTTCCTAATCGGGATCGCCGCCGGAGCGCCGTCACCACTCTCAAGTCCGCATGCACCCATGGACCACGTTTTTTAACGGGGACAGTGCCTCCAATAAGCTGACGGCCGCTACCCTCCCGGCCTCAGACGATAGCACAAGGCTGTTTCTACCCCGCGCAGGCACGCCACGGCGCTGGACAGTTTTTTAAAATGTCCCGCTCCATGCGCAGCCGCTCATTCTCCTCGCGCAGCCGGGCGATCTCGGCAGCCTGGTCCGCCGGCATCGGCGTCGCTTGCGTCGTGGGGCGCCGCGCCGCCGCTGCCGGCTCCTGCCGGCTCCTGCCGGAGCTTCTCCACCCAGCGCCGCAGCACCGAATCACGCAGACCGAGTTCCTTGCCGACCGACGTGATCGACCGGCCACTCGATACCACGAGTTCAGCGGCCTGCCGCTTGTACTCCTCGGTAAACGACCGACGTTGACGCTCTTGCATCCGACACCTCCGGGCTCTCTGAGCCTACTACAGGTGTCCACTCATTCGGAGGAGGTTCAGAATCCCAAAAAAGCATGGAACGTTTTGCTGGAGTGCGCGTGTTGCGCGTTCCTACCGCTCAGCTATCGGGCGAGCCTGCACTCGCCTACAACGAGTTGGTCAATGGGTGCCGGCTATGACGGTGGGGCGGAGGAAGAGGTCCATCAGATAATATAGCATCAGGCTGGCGAGGGGACGGCGATCCCGCGCGGCGGCCCACGCAAAGAATGGCCCCAGCGAGGGGGTTTCGCCGAGGCCAGGAAAGGACCATTGATGAAGCAAGACCATTATGTATTTCGGCTCGGAAGCTCGCATTAACATACGAAGGTCAGCCAGCTTGGCCTATTTCGGCGCTGCCCAAGTTTGGCCGTGCTCAACAAGAGATGGGGTCAGCGCGTGGATTCAAACGCTGTTATGCGGCTGCATCGACGCTCGCAATGACACTGCGCATATCGCAGGCTAGTTGGCGATAGTGCGCTCCCAAGCGCAGGTAGAGGCTCGGCGCACACAGGAAGTGGGATACAGTCTTCACGGCTGCTGGCGTGTCGACGCTTCCCGCTCAACCATCGACACCAGCAAAGTCAAATGCTCGGCCAGCCTCGCGAACAGCTCTCGCTTCGGAACGTCGGTGGTAAGATCGCGGATCATCGCGCACTCCGCCGCATCGCAGCGGAGCTTCTCTAAATAGTTCAGGATGTCTTTCATTTTTGTCCCTTTGCCCGACGCTATACCCATGCTGGGAGAAAGGACATTGATTAATCCCTCCGATCAGGCGGCCCGGAACTCCGTTCACCCCCACGGAAGAAACCCCGGTAAGCGACCGTGGCGCTCCCCGCGCCATCGCCACTAAAACTCCCAGTCCCCCACTCTGAAGTAACGGGAATCGGCATCCTCGTTGCTCGCCGAAAAACGATATCTATTCCGCACCTAAATGGGGCAGCCCAAGTAGGGCCATTAGCAAATCAGCAAGCAGCTCGGCACAGGCTTCCTGAGGGACGGGACCGGGTGGGGAACAGACGGTCACGTTTCGGGAGGGGCTGGTGCGTCGCCACAAGCGCGCCGGCTCCTCTTTCCTAAGCTTGTGTGAACGACGCAACAGCTTACGGGGACGGTTGCGGTTAGGATTTTGGCACTGGGGAATTTCAGGGCCCTGGGTGCTGGAAGAACAGAACGCCGCCGGGCACGTATTTCTGAGACCGGCGGCGTTACTTTTTCGATCAGATCCGGGCGGCTGCCCAGTCGAGCAGACTATCCGGAAGCGGCTTGTCGAGTAGGCCCGCGACCAGCACCGCAACCGCCGCGCTTTCGACGTCACCGGCGCCGCCCTCGCAGTACTCGACGTTGTTGCGGTCCCATTCGAAATTGAGGACCGCTGAGGCAATGGCGCGCAAACCCTCGATAGTCGTGGGGCGCATTGTGACCATCCGAGCGAACATCACTCGCAGTTGATCCATTGCGTCCTCAAACGCATCTTCTGCCGCTGCGTCGTCGGCGCCGATCGCAACCAGGCGGCCGGTCTCCGCACTGGCCGCATCGCGAAGCCGCGATTTTCGACGAACCGGCGTCCTAGCCCGTCTTATTCGTCAGAGTGCGCCTGAGAGGCTGGCGAGCGTGGTGTAAAGCGCTGATGCGGCGTAGGATTCGGTTGCGAAGCCAACCCCATCACCTCAACCGCGAACGCCACGCCCGCCATGACCGACGATACGATTCTGCCCTTCTCGTTTCCAGCCGTTCACGCCAAGAAAGTCACAGCTGCCTTCGATGGCGGTCGGCTGACCTCGAACGGGGGCGTGATGCTTCTGGCGATGGCCGAGCGGCGTCTCGGCTTGGCCGACAATTTGGCCCGGGTGTTCCCGGATCGGCGCGATCCGACGCGGGTCGTGCACAGCCTTGTCGATATGTTCCGCGCGCGCATGTTCGCGATCTGCTGCGGCTACGAGGACGCCGACGACCTCGATCATCTGCGGTCCGATCCCGCATTCAAGCTGGCCTGCGGACGGCTGCCGGACACGGGTCGCGATCTGTGTTCCCAACCGACGCTGTCGCGGCTGGAGAATGCTCCGCGCCTGCGCGACGTGATCCGACTGACCTACACTTTGGTCGACGCATGGATGGATAGCTACCCGCGCGAGCCGGCATCCGTCACGCTCGACATCGATGATACCTGCGATGTCGTCCACGGCCATCAGCAGCTCTCGCTGTTCAACGCTCATTATGACGAACGCTGCTTCCTGCCGATCCACGTCTACGACACGGAGAAGAGCCGGCCCGTGGCGGTCGTGTTGCGGCCCGGCAAGACGCCGGGCGGCGTCGAGGTGCGTGCCCATCTGCGCCGCCTGATCCGGCATATCCGGACGCGGTGGCACAACACGCGAATTACGTTCCGTGGCGACGGGCACTATGCCCGGCCGGAGGCCATGGCGTGGTGCGAGACCAACGGCATCGACTACATCTTCGGTCTGTCCGGCACCAAGCCGCTCGCCAGAAAACTCGACGAGGCCGCCGACGACATCCGCACGCGACGCGCCATCGAGAACCTGCCGGTTCTGCGTGGCTATACCGAGACGCGCCACAAGGCCAAGTCCTGGGATCGCGAACGGCGTACCGTCGCCCGTATTGAGGCGACGATGCTCGGCCTCGACATCCGTTTCGTCGTCACCAGCCTCGATGTCGGCTCGGCCGAGTGGATCTACGACAGCCTGTATTGCGCGCGCGGCCAAGCCGAGAATCTGATCAAGCTGCATAAGACACAGCTCGCCTCCGATCGCACCAGCTGCCGTTCGGCGCTCGCCAATCAAGTCCGCCTCGTTCTCCACACCGCCGCTTATTGGCTGATGCTGACCGTGCGCGACGCGATTCCCAAAGCCCGGGAATTGGCCACAGCCGAGTTCGCGACGCTGCGTCTTCGTCTCTTGAAACTCGCTGCCCGTGTCGTCGAGACCACGAGCCGCATTCGCCTTGCGTTTGCCGCGGCATGTCCCGAAGCCGACCTGATCCGCGGCTTGCCAGGCGCGCTGCTGCCGCTCGGTCCTTGACCGGCGGGGCATCCGCCCCCCGTTCGCCCAACCTACACCTCAAGCGCGTTGCAAAGTACGGGTCGGTCAGGCGGTGAAAAGCCGAAGGCAATCCCGCGCGCCTCGTCAGAGCAGATGTGCGGCCACATCAAGCGGACTAAAAAACGCACTCTCACGAATAGGACGGGCTAGCTCAATCAGCTCGGCGTCGGGATTTACCAACGGAATGGTTGATGCCGCAGCCGGGGCCGCTGCAGCCCCCGCCATGATCTGCAGGCCGAGTCTTCTAGTTACGGGCATCATGCCATGGCTCCCTGTTGCCAGTCCTGCGTCTCGGCTCCCTGTTCGTAAAGGCCCTCAAGGTCGGCAATGCCGGATTCGGCGGGATCCCGCTCCAGGTCACGGCGCCCGCCTGCAGCCCATACATCTTGGCTATGGTTGTGATCGAGGGCGCCGAGGCTCGGCTCGCTATCTGCTTGGTCTAGCTCAGCATCGACTTCGACCCGCTCCTCGCCAAGATGGTGCTGCCGGGTGGACAGGCGCTGATCAGTCATTCGGTCGAAGCTGCCGAGATCCGGTTCGCGATCGTCGCCACCTCCGCTACGGCCCTGTCCTGGGAACGCCTCTTGGGTGCCGAGCGACGGCTCGTCGTCGTGCGGCTCTCGCTCCATATGGTCGTCGGTGGAATCGAGAAACCGGATAAGCCGGTCTATCTCGGCCCGGGCCTCTTTGCGGAGCTGCCCTATGGCGATGAAGACCGTCTCCGGGGAAATGTCGGTTCGGAAATAGAGATCGTCAGCGGACTCCGCTGGGCTTCCTAGTAGGGTCCAAATTGATTTGGTCATCGTCGTGCCCCCTAGCGCTGCCGTCGACCAAATGTGCGGCGTGCCTGAGTGCCGCTAGAAGGCTCTAGAATGCGCCGCTCTAGTTCGTCGCCGATCGCCCGCAAGTGTTTCGATACGATCCCCAGGGTAATAAAAACGCCCCGCGCTGCTTCTTCCGTGAGGCCGGGCTCGGGGTGTGCGAAAATTTCGACCAACATAGCGACAAGGTCGTAAGCGCTGTTCAGCGGCCACCTACCGGTTGACGGGGTGATCTGCGAGTCTGCGGTTTGTTTGAACCGTTAGGCTTAGAATGGACACAGAGCATAGTGCTATCACGGAGCCGGTGAGGCGGCTTGAGGTCTTCACTGGAGCCGGCCGTCGGCGGAAGTGGAGCGACGAGGACAAGGCGCGGATTGTTGCGGAGATCGTTGCGAGCGGCGACTCGGTCTGTTCGGTAGCGCGACGGCATGGATTGTCGCCGCAGCAGTTGTTTGGCTGGCGCCGTCAGTTGCGAGAAGCTGCGGGCGGTCATTCCGAAGTGGAAGAAGTACAGTTTGTGCCGGCGGTGGTGGATGCCGTAGTGCCGGCGCCCGCTCTTGGCCGTGAGCGCAAAGCGGTGCGCTGCAAGGCCAAGACGGATTCCGGGATCATCGAGATCGAAGTTGACGGCATCACGATCCGGGCCGGTCGTGGTGCCGACCCAACAATGATTGCGTCGATCGTCCAGGCGCTGAAGGCGAGCCAGTGATCGGTCCGTCGGGTGCGGTCCGGGT
Source organism: Bradyrhizobium septentrionale (assembly GCF_011516645.4). Classification (NCBI taxonomy): domain Bacteria; kingdom Pseudomonadati; phylum Pseudomonadota; class Alphaproteobacteria; order Hyphomicrobiales; family Nitrobacteraceae; genus Bradyrhizobium; species Bradyrhizobium septentrionale. The sequence goes on from NZ_CP088284.1 coordinate 356,846, forward strand.
GATGGTGGCGACCAAACCGGTAGACTTCCGCAAGGGAATGGAGGGGCTTGCTACCCTGGTGCGCGAGAGCATGGGGGCTGACCCATTCTCGGGAGCTGTCTATGTGTTCAGGGCCAAGCGGGCGGATCGGATCAAGCTGGTGTTCTGGGACGGAACGGGTTTGTGTCTGTTCGCCAAGAGGCTGGAGGATGGAATCTTCCGCTGGCCGAAGATCGAGGACGGTGTGATGCGTCTGTCGGCGGCGCAATTGTCGGCGCTGCTGGAGGGGCTCGACTGGCGGCTTGTGCATGAAGCACGGGCGACGCCGGCGCCAACACAAGCGGGATAGTTGTTGGCGGTGCTGCGGCGAAGTGAATCAGGAGCGTCGGACGCGTCGCCAGTTGGCGGCGAATATGCTCTGAATTGGGTGTGAGCGACGCCCTGCCTGACGATCCCGAGACGCTGAAAGCGATGCTGCTTGCGGAGCGGTGCGAGAGCGAACGGCTGCGTCAGATCATCAAGGAACTGCAGCGGCATCGGTTTGGCCGGCGGGCAGAGACGCTGCCTGAAGATCAGATGCTGCTGGGCCTAGAAGACGTCGAGCAGGTGGCAGCGTACGGCGAGACGGCGCAGGACGTCAGCGCACCTGAAGGCCGTGAGGTGCAAGCCGGTAGGCGCCGCGTCAACCGTGGCGCCTTGCCGGCGCACCTGCCGCGGATCGAAGTCGTCGTCGACATCGAGGACAAGACCTGTCCCTGCTGCCAGGGCGAGTTACATCGGATCGGCGAGGATAGAAGCGAGCGGCTGGACCTGGTCCCGGCGCAGTTCCGGATCCTCGTTACCCGGCGTCCCAAATACGCCTGCCGCGCTTGCGAGGACGGTGTCATGCAGGCGCCGGCCCCGGCCCGGTTGATCGAGGGCGGACTGCCGACCGAAGCAACCGTCGCCCAGGTTCTGGTGTCCAAATATGCCGATCACCGTGTGTCCTGGAACACACCAACGAAAGGAGGTGTGGAAGCTGCGTGAGAGATGAGGGCGGGCCCCTCGGAGCCGACGATCAGGCGTTGGCTTCAAACCGCCGCGAGCTGCTGTCGTAAAGAGCGATGGTAGTGAGCGTCGCGGAAAAGGCGGGCTTCGACCCGTCAGGTGAGATCCAAGGAGACGAGCGAAAGCAAACCGCCGATGAACTGCCGAAAGCATATTGTCGACGTCAAAACCCGAGCTGGTGGTCGCCCGGGGATTAGTGCAGGCGGAGTCCTGAAGACCGGCCTGTGCGGCGTCCGGCTCGAAGGCGGCGTGAACTTGGATCAGGCTCTTACGTGGAACAGGAGAACCTGTCGTTCCGATGCTAAGGAAGACGGTCGAGCGGGCGAACCCTGCGAGATCCAGCGTACCGATGCGGGACACAGGGGCAGAACGGTTCGTAGTAGGGATGAAGGCGCCGTAATGGCGCCGGACCGAAGGGGCCGTGGCGTTCAGCTCTCGGCTGCGGCCAACCGGTGACGGGAGGAGCCGTATGACGCGGGCAAAGCCGTTCGCCATCCCGAAGCGGGAGGTATGGGAAGCCTTCAAGAGAGTGAAGGCCAACCAAGGAGCGGCTGGAGTTGACGGGCAGTCGATCGAAGAATTTGAGAGCCGGCTTTCGGCCAATCTCTACAAGCTCTGGAATCGACTGTCCTCAGGCAGCTATATGCCGCAGCCGGTGCGCCGGGTGGACATCCCGAAGGCGAATGGTGGAACGCGGCCGTTGGGAATCCCCACCGTCGCCGACCGTATTGCGCAAGAGGTTGTTCGACGCCGACTGGAGCCGTCGCTGGAACCTATTTTCCACGCCGACTCCTACGGCTATCGCCCCAAGCGCTCGGCAGTCGATGCTATCCGGGTGGCGCGTCAGCGGTGCTGGCGCTCCGATTGGGTGCTCGACATCGATATCAAGGGCTTTTTCGACAGCATCGATCACGAGCTGCTCCTCAGGGCTGTGTGCAAGCACACGGATTGCGCCTGGGTTCGGCTCTATATCGAACGCTGGCTGAAGGCGCCCGCGATGCTCGACAATGGCAAGCTTGTCGCGAGGGAACGGGGAACGCCACAGGGCGGTGTCATCTCGCCGCTACTCGCAAACCTGTTCCTGCACTACGCGTTCGACATCTGGATAGAGCGGGAGATGCCTGGCATATTGTTCGAACGATATGCTGATGACATCATCTGTCACTGCCAGACTGAACGTGAAGCGCTGAGGTTGTGGCGTGCTGTTGATGAACGGTTCGCCGCCTGCGGTCTGGTCCTCCATCCGCAGAAGACCAAACTGGTCTACTGCAAGGATACCAACCGAAAAGGCGAATACGGATGTATCAGCTTCGACTTCCTCGGATACACGTTCCGTCCGAGGCTGGCGAAATGGCGGGGCGGCCTCTATGGGGTCTCGTTCTTGCCGGCAGCAAGTCCGACGGCGCTGAAGGATATCCGGCGTACGTTGCGTAATTGGGGCCTTCAGCGGCGCAGCGACAAAGTGCTGCACGATCTCGCTCGGATGTTCAATCCCTGCATCCGGGGTTGGATCGGCTACTACAGCCACTTCTACAAATCTGCTCTCTATTCGACGATGCGTCGGATAGATGCGCATGTCCTCAGATGGGCGGCTCGCAAGTTCAAGCGCTTTCGTCAGCGTCCCCGTGACGCTCGGGCGTGGCTGGCGCGGTTGGTCCGGGCTCAGCCCGAACTCTTCGCTCATTGGCCGCTTCTCTATGGCCGAGGCCGAACGCTGGGAGCCGTATGAGCCGAGAGGTTCACGTACGGTTCTGGGAGCGCGCGGGGGTGAGATTCCCCCGCGCGACTCGCTTGCCGCTCTATCGGCAGGCTCAGATTTACGCCCGCCAGGGCATTGAGCTCGATCGTTCGACGCTGGCGGACTGGGTGGGACAAGCAGCCTTCCACCTGCGTCCGTTGCATGAGCGCCTCCTCGGCAAGCTCAGGCGACGGCCAAAGCTGTTCGCCGACGAGACGACGATGCCGGTGCTCGATCCCGGCCGAGGGCGCACCAAGACCGGTCAGCTCTGGGCCTATGCAGCGGACGACCAGCCATGGGGCGGCGCCGATCCGCCGGGCGTCGCCTATGTCTATGCTCCCGATCGCAAAGCCGACCGACCAATCGCGCATCTGGCAGGCTTCAAGGGGATCCTGCAGGTCGATGGCTATGCTGGCTATGGCAAGCTGGCCGAGCGTGGCGACGTTCAGCTTGCATTCTGCTGGTCCCACATGCGGCGTAACTTCTACGAACTCGCCGCCCCCGGTCCCGCGCCCATTGCGGGCGAGGCGCTCAAGCATATCGCCGAGTTCTATGCCATCGAGAAGGACATCCGTGGCCGTAGCGCCGAGGAGCGCTGTCTCGTTCGGCAACAGAAAAGCCGACCGCTGGCGGAAGCCTTCGAGCAGTGGCTCCGCGCAAAGCTCGCGTTGATCAGCCAAAAGGGCAAGCTGGCCGACGCCATCCGCTATGCGCTCTCACGCTGGGAGGGCCTGACGCGCTTTATCGATGATGGCCGTATCGAGCTCGACAACAACGCCGTAGAGCGCTCGATCCGTCCGATCACGCTCAACCGGAAAAATGCGCTGTTCGCAGGCTCCGACGGTGGTGCCGAGCACTGGGCTATCATCGCCTCCCTGGTCGAAACCTGTAAGCTGAACGATGTCGATCCGCTTGCCTACTTGACCGACGCGCTCACCAGGATCGTCAACGGTCATCCGAATAACGAGATCGATCACCTGCTGCCGTGGGCCTATTGCCGTCACGACCTCAAAGCTGTGGCCTGAAAACAGCGCTTACACAAGGTCGCGAGCCTCGGTGATCGGCCGCTCGAGGCGAAAGAATGTGCGGCCCGCTTCGATAACATTTGGGCTCGCTTCGAGGATTCTGATTTCAGTTTCGGCGTTCATTGCTCACTCCGCTGGTTTCGGCGCCGCGACCATTCGCGAGCCGGTAGCCGGGAGAAAGATGATGGTGACACCTTGGTGACACCGCCGATCAGCGGAAGAGCCAAAAAGGCCGAAAAGCCTTAAATCACTGGCGCACCCGACACGATTCGAACGTGTGACCTTTGCCTTCGGAGCAAGATAACGTACCCGTCCGAAAAGTGCGATAGGGCACGCTATACCACGCTATCCGGCTGAAGCAACTGGATATTCTCAACAACAACAGCGACGTTCCTATCCGAAACCCCGCACCGATTTCCTCCCGCCTGCTTACGCGTTGCTTACTTGGGGAGATCTCGTCCGGAACGAAGGAAACGTCATGGTCAAGATCACAAAAAGGGTTGTCGAGGCGGCGGATGTTCGAGAGAAGGACTACCTACTCTGGGATGACGAGTTGCCCGGCTTCGGACTCCGGGTCTTTAGTTCGGGCAAGCGCAGCTACGTCATCCAGTATCGGACGAAAGGCCGCTCACGTCGCTTCACCATTGGGCTTCACGGAGCTTGGGTGCCAGAGACCGCACGCCGAGAGGCGAGGGTGCAACTCGGTCGGGTCGCTGGGGGTGATGATCCCGTCGAAGATCGCCAGCTCGATCACAAGGCGATCACTGTGAAGGAGCTGTGCAACCGCTATTTCGCGGATCTGCAGGCCGGCCTCATCCTTGGGAAAGGTGGGAGACCGAAAAAGGCCTCAACGATCACCACCGACACGGGCCGCATTGAGCGACACATCATTCCGCTCCTGGGAACCAGGCGGGTCAAGGATCTCACCAAGACCGACATCAACAAGGTCCTCAAGGACATTATGGCCGGGAAAACGCGGGTTTCGGTCAAGACCAAGAAGCTGCGGGGAAAGGCCATCGTCCGAGGCGGTGCTGGAACGGCGACGCGCACCGTCGGTCTTCTTGGCGGCATCCTTACCTACGCCGTCGAAGCGGGCATTATCGAAAGCAACCCGGCCCATGGTATCCGCAAGCCGAAGGACAACGTGCGGAAGCGTCGACTGTCGGAGGCGGAGTATCGAATACTCGGTCGGATGCTCCGCGACGCCGCCAAGCAGGAGAAATACACCACGATCGTGGACATCGTTCGTCAGCTTGCGCTGACCGGCTGCCGGCGTAGCGAGATGATCGGTTTGAAATGGACGGAGGCGGACACCGAGGCGAGTTGCTTGCGGTTGGAGGACAGCAAGGAGGGTGAATCCATCCGCCCCATTGGGTTACCTGTCGTCGAATATCTCGAGCGACGGCATACCGATGATGTCGGCCCATACGTCTTCCCGGGGCAGGGCGAGGACAACGCGTTCGGCAGCTTCCCGAGTCATTGGAAGCACATCTTCGAGGACTCTCCTCTGTCGGATGTGACACCGCATGTCCTACGTCATAGCTTCGCGAGCATAGCCAACGACCTCGGCTTTACCGAGGTAACAATCGCCGCTCTGGTCGGTCATGCCAAAGGTTCGGTGACGAGCAAATACATCCATACGCTTGACACCGCGCTCATCATGGCCGCGGACACGATCTCGGGCTATATTCAAGGACTTCTTGACGGCATTGAGTTCAAGCAGACCGCATACGCGTTAGACCGCGATTCACGAAAGGCTGCCCTGGCTCGTTTTCTTAAGAGGGCTTCAGGTAGTGATCAAGAGGTGGCCGAGGAGGAGCGCCGTTTAGCAGCATAATCCTAGACGCAATGCGAGGTTATCGAACGGCCGGTTCTGGCGCGCGAAGCCGCCGTTCGGCAAGTCCTTCCGATCTCGTCATGCGCCAGCTTCTAGAGTTTCTTTAGTGCAACGACACGAGGCGTGGTCTGCGAGCCTAGCTGCCCCGCTAGGCCGGCACCAACTGCCCGCAAATGGCGTCAACAGCGGTCATCCGTAATGCAGTTTTCGCTTCCACCTTGATTCTCGACCGTAGTACCAGACCTTGGCTCCCTCCGTCGCTGCAATGTAGCTAATGACGATCGCAACGATCGTACCCATTTGTAGTGCTGATAGTGGCACAAAGCCAAAAATCGAACTCAGGGGTCCGAGAAACGGGATTGCGAGTGTCCCGGCGGCAACTGCAAGCGTGGTCCATAACAGCAAGCGACTGGGCCTGCTGCGAAATGCCGGTCTCTGCGTTCGCAGGATGAGCACGACGGCAAGTTCGGTCAGCAGCGAGACGATGAACCAAAACGTTTGAAACGTCGGCTGGTCGGCATGAAAAACAAGTAGCAGCGCCGCAAATGTTACGAGATCGAAGACCGAGCTGATCAGTCCAAAGACGATCATGAAACGCCGGATATCCTTGATATTCCAGCGCTGAGGCAGAAGTAAGCGGTCAGGATCGACGTTGTCGCTTGAGATTGCGATTGACGGCACGTCGGAAAGAAAATTGTTGAGCAGGATCTGTTTGGCGGCCAGTGGCAGGAACGGAAGCGCCGGCGCGGCTAGAGCCATGCTCAGCATATTTCCGAAGTTCGCGCTGGTCGTGATCGAGATATATTTGAGCGTGTTGGCGAAGGTTCGTCGCCCATCCTCGACGCCGCTGCGCAAGCAGTCGAGATCGCGACTCAGCAGGATAATGTCGGCGCTCTCGCGTGCAACATCCACGGCCCCCTCAACCGAGATGCCGACATCGGCTGCATGCAGCGCCGGTGCGTCGTTGATGCCGTCGCCGAGATATCCAACCGAGTGCCCGGTTTTCTGCAAGGCGCGGACGATCCGCTCCTTCTGTTGGGGATCGATCTCAACGAAAAGATCGGTGCGGGGCGCGAGATGCCATAGCGCCTCATCTCTGAGTTTACCCAAGGCCTCGCCGGTTAGGATCGACTTCGGGTTGAGACCGACGGCCTTGGCCAAATGTGCCGTCACATGGCGGTTGTCTCCGCTAATCACTTTGATGCGAATGCCGAGCTGGGCGAGGTCGCGGATCGTACGCTGCGCGTCGGCTTTAGGCGGGTCGGAGAAAATCAGAAAGCCGCGAAACGTCATGTCGTGCTCTTGATCGCGTCCATAGTGCGGCTCGGCCTTGACTTTGCGTGTAGCCACGGCCAGGACCCGGAACCCCTCGGTCCCCTTGGCTTCAAAGACAGTACCAAGCTGCGTTCGCAATGCGGTCGTAAGGGGCGTATCGACGGCATCGCGTTCGATGAACGAACAGATATCGAGCACATTGGAAAATGCGCCCTTGGTGACGATGAAATGCTGGGTCTGATTGCCGTCTTCCGCGATCACGATGGTCAAGCGACGGCGAACGAAGTCGTAGGGGATTTCGTCGATTTTGGAAAAACCCTGAGTCGTCAAGCCCGCGGTCGTGCCCGCGGCCACGATCGCGGCATCGAGCGGGTTCTCGATGCCGGTCTCGAACGTTGCATTGAGGAAGGCAAGCTGGCTGACTTCGTCGGATTGCCGATTGTTCGCGTCCAGCGCACCGTTGAGAACGATGGTGCCCTCGGTCAGCGTGCCGGTCTTGTCGGTGCACAGGATATCCATGCTGCCGAGATTCTCGATAGCCTCCAGGCGGCGGACGATGACGCCGCGCCGGCCCATGGCCCGGGCGCCCGCGGACAGGGTCACACTGACGATCGCCGGCAACAACTCGGGCGATAGACCGACTGCAAGAGCGACGGCAAACAGGAGGGACTCAATCACCGGACGACCGAGAAGCAGATTTACGGTCAGGACGAATAGAACAATGATCACCATCGCGCGGATCAGGAGGTATCCGAATTGACGTACACCACGCCCGAAATCGGTCTCCGGTTCGCGGGTTTTAAGCCGTGCCGCGATCGCGCCAAATGCGGTCCGAAGACCGGTTTCAACGACAAGAACCTTAGCCGTGCCACTTTGGACCGAAGCACCGAGAAAGACTGCATTTGTCCGAGCGGAAAGAGCCACCTCCGGCTTTATGATCCCCGGCTGTTTCTCCACCGGAAAGGACTCGCCTGTCATACTCGCTTCGTTCACCAGAAAATCCACGGCCTCGATTACGAGGCCATCGGCCGGGATCAAATTACCTGCCGACAGCAGGATGATATCGCCGGGCACGATTGTGCTGACGGGCACAACCAGCTCGACACCGTCCCGCACGGCGCGACATGTCAGCGCCGAGCGGCGCTTCAGTTCCTCGACCGCTGTCGACGCGCGGTACTCCTGAAAAAAGCCGAGCAGGGTGCTTCCGAGCACGATCGCTAGAATGATGGCCGGGTCCACCCATTGTTGCAGCACCAGCGAGATCGCCGCGGCGAATATAAGGATGAGGACGAGCGGGCTTTCGAATTGCCGCAGAAACAAATGAAACGCGCTTAGGCGTGATGATTCTTCAACGACATTGGGACCCACCAGGCGCAGCTTTGCTATGGCCTTCTGTGGAGAAAGGCCGCCGGGACCCGATTCCAACGCGGCCATCAGCGCAGCGGCGTCCTGGCTCCAGTATGGAGTATCAAGGTATCGTTCGCTCATTCACGATTCCGATCGGTAACGGACAGTCGCCGCGCTTATTTTTCGACTTGTTCCATGCGCCCAAGCCAGTCTGTTCCTGCGGTCGTCGCGAATGGCCGCGATGCCAGGCGGCGACCAAACAAGTGGGACCCACACTGAGTCGCCGTACGGGTCCCGGCATGGAGCCGGAACAGTGCCTTTGGGGCGTCGCTCGGCAAGATGCTCCCGCAAACTATTGCGCCAAATGCGTTTGGTATTGATCTTGAACAAAGTCGCGTCGTAGGTTGGCGGCAATCTGCAAGCGTGAGCTGAGTGAAGGCGGCGCGGGTTTCTTTGAGGCAGCAACGATAGACCGCAATCCGACGGTGCTCCCGATGAAAAAGCCAGTCCTCTCAATTGATGAGCCAGAGCGGAAAAAAGCACTACGGGCCGATAGGCCTCCTGACGAAGGTTTCGTGGTGATTGTCGATGGCCATTTTAAGTCGGAGTTCGACACAATGGCCGCCGCTGAGGCATCAGGCCGGAAGCTAAAGTCGTCCTATCCGATGCTTCAGATCGAGATCTACGACGCTGTAAAAAAGCATCGGACCCTGTTGAGCTAGTCCACCAAGCTGTCGCAACATCACCGGGAGGGGAGTATGGCTCTCCTAAAACGAGAATTGTATCGTCAGGTAAATGGACCGGAAATCACCCATGCCGATCGCTGTTGCCTAGTATTCGATACCGACAGCAAGAAGCTGTATGTCGAGCGCGAGATAGCGCATTTGGAGGCCAGCATTGGCGGCACGGTCGGCTATGATACGACGGCGATGGATATTGCAGATTACCTAACGCAAGGCGGACAAACCGCCGGCCACCGCGAGCTGTGGCGCGTGCTGAGAACCCTCTTTGATGAGCGTAGCGGTCAAGCATCCGAAGATTAGTAATTGATGCACAATTTCGGGGCTCCTCAATCTTCAAATCCCGGCATCAATATGCCGGAAGAGTCGTACTTGACGCATATCAAGCAGTGGCACGCGTCAGCATGGTAGCTGATCATCTGGACGATTACACGCGTTGGAAATCCACGGAGAAGCAAAAATGTCTATGCAAAGCAATACCCACTTCTATGTGAATTGGGCCAAAGAGCGCCTCGATGAAATGGACGCCACGTTGACGTCATTGGAGAGCAAGGTCGCCGAAGTAGCAGCCGACGCCCGCGGTAGCGCGGACAAAGTTCTCACGATTATGCGCAAAAAACGCGACGACTTTCAGAATATCGTCAAGAAGCAGTCAGAAGAGAATGAATCCGCCTGGATCAGCGCGCAGGCGCTACTGGAAGCTGAATGGAGTTCTTTCGAGGCGGAAGCAAAGAAATACGTCGAGAGCTTCGTCAAGCAAGTCGAACAACAGCAGGCGACGTTTAAACTTCAGGCCGCCGCCCAACTAAACGCCTGGCGCGAAGCCGCTGACAAACTGGGCTCCGCGGCCAGCGAATTCGCCGCTGAACGTCGGGACGAAATCGACGCCGCCCTGAAGCGTATGAAGGCAGATGCCGTCGTGGCGGAGGAAAAGCTTCTGAAGCTGAACGAAGCGGGGAGCCAGTCCTGGTCCGTACTGGCGGCGGCTCTCACAGAAACGCGGGCTACTTTCGATCGCGCCAATCAGACGCTGCGGGAGCAGTTCAAGCGAGCCGTCTGATCACGACAGCTGGCCCTTCCAAAGACCGCTCGATCTGGCGGTCTTTTGGCGGGGTTAGTCGTCGTGGTGGCTCAGAGTTGTGACATGGGACGGTTCGTGCGGTGTATCCGTCCGAGGGCGGCCGTCTTGCGAGTTTTTCCGATCTGTAGCTGACTGTCCTTATGGACGGACATAAGGACAGTGCGGTGCTGAGCCGCATGGATTTGGTGGAGACCGGTCGGCGGCGACGCTGGACGCGTGCGGAGAAGCTCAGAATCGTAGAGGAGAGCTTCTCGGGGCCACGACTGGTGTCGGCGACGGCTCGCCGGTATGGGATATCACGTCAGCTTCTGCTGAGCTGGCGCAAGGCTTGGACCTGTCATGATCCGGCCGAAGAGGATTCGATCGGCCCGACATTCGTCCCTGCGATAGTTGCGGCAAGTACGCCGCCAACGACGGAAGCTGTCGAGACAGGTCAGATCGAAATCGTGAGCCCTCAGGGGCTGCGCGTGGTCTTCGGCCCCGGTGCGGATATCGAGGCGGTCGTTCGAATTGCTCGGGGCCTGGCGCGCCGATGATCCCGATCCCGACGGGCGTGCGGGTGTGGCTGGCGACGGGCCATACCGACATGCGGTGCGGCTTTCCGAGCCTGGCTCTGCGCGTGCAGGAAGTGCTCAAGCGCGACGCCATGGGCGGCGGTCTTTTCTGCTTCCGGGGCAAACGCGGTGATCTATTGAAGGTCATTTGGCACGATGGCCAGGGCGCCTGCTTGTTCACCAAAAGACTCGAGAGAGGCAGGTTCATCTGGCCATCGGTTGCTGGTGAATCGGTAACGATCTCTCCGGCGCAGTTGAGCTATCTGTTGTCCGGGATCGATTGGCGCAACCCTCAAGAAACCCAGCGTCCGACGCGGGTCGGATAGTCGTTTTACGGTTTGAATCTGCTGCTCGATCTGATTCAATGGCTCCATGATATCGAAGCCGGATGATCTTCCATCGGACCTTGTCAGTGCCCTGGCGGCGCTGCAGGCCGAGCGTGAGGCGCGACAGAAAGCCGAGGCGAAGGCCGCCAACTGGCAGGCGCAAGCCGCGAATGCGCAGGCGAAACTGTCGGATACCGAGGCGCTGATCGCTCATCTCGAGTTGCGCATCGAGAAGCTGAAACGCGAACTGCACGGGCAGCGATCCGAGCGCTCGGCACGGCTGCTCGAGCAGTTGGAGTTGGAGCTCGAAGAACTCGTCACCACGGCGAGCGAGGATGAGCTTGCCGCACAGGCCGCAGCGGCGAAGACGCAGAACGTCCGCCCCTTCATGCGCAAGCGGCCGGTGCGCAAGCCATGGCCTGACGATATCGAACGCGAGCGCGTCGTCATTGAGACTCCAACGACCTGCGCCTGCTGCGGTGGATCGCGGCTGGCGAAGATCGGTGAGGATGTGACCAAGACGCTGGAGGAGATCCCGCGCCGCTTCAAGCTGATCGAGACGGTACGCGAGAAGTTCACCTGCCGCGATTGCGAGAAGATCAGCCAGCCGCCCGCGCCGTTCCATGCCACGCCGCGCGGCTTCATCGGCCCACAATTGCTGGCGACGATCCTGTTCGACAAGTTCGGCATGCATATCCCGCTCAACCGCCAGAGTGCGCGCTTTAAGGCCGAGGGGATCGACCTGCCGTTGTCGACGCTGGCCGACCAGGTCGGCCACGGGACCTTCGCCGTCATGCCGCTCTTCCACTTGATCGAACGCCACGTGCTCGCTGCCGAGCGCCTTCATGGCGACGACACCACCATCCGTATTCTGGCGAAGGGCAAGTGCACGACCGGGCGGATCTGGACTTATGTGCGGGATGACCGGCCGTTCGCCGGGCCTGCGCCGCCGGCAGCGGTCTATTACGCCTCGAGCGACCGACGAGGCGAGCATCCACAGAGACATCTGGCCGCCTTCGCCGGCATCTTGCAGGCGGATTGCTACAGCGGCTTCGAGCCGCTGTTCGACCCGCAGAAGAAGGCGCTGCCGATTACGCCGGCGTTTTGCGTGGCCCATGCGCGGCGGGGCTTCTTCGAGCTGGCTGATATCGAGAAAAATGCTCGGGAAGGCAAGAAAGGCAAACCGGTCTCCCCGATCGCGCTGGAGGCTGTCAGACGCCTCGATACGTTGTTCGAGATCGAGCGCGCCATCAACGGCCGCGGTGCCGGCGAGCGGCGTGCCGCTCGCCAGGAACAGAGTAAGTCACTTCTCGAGGACATGCATGCCTGGCTGCTCCGCGAGCGCGAAACCCTCTCGCGTTCCTCCGAGGTCCTGAAGCCGATTAACTACATGCTCAGGCGCTGGGACGGCTTCGCCCGCTTCCTCGACGACGGCAGGATCTGCTTGACCAACAATTGCGCTGAGCGCGCATTGAGAGGCATCGCCTTGGGAAGGCGCAACTGGACCTTCGCCGGCAGCCAACGCGGCGCCGACCGTGCCGCCATCATGCTGACGATGATCACGACCTGTCGCCTCAACGACGTCGATCCCAAGGCCTGGCTCGCCGACGTCCTGGCCCGTATCGCCGATCATCCCGCATCGCGTCTGCACGAGCTCTTGCCCTGGGAATGGAAGCTCCTGCGCCAGGCCGACAAGCCAGCCAATCAGCAGGCCGCCTGACCTTCACCCTTCACCCAATGCCATCATAGACCTCGCCGTGCCCGCGCGCATGCGTCAATCAGGCGGCCTCCGTCGTATGCGTACCGTGCGGTTGCCCAATCGACAGTCATATTTCGCAGCTGCAATGGCCACATTGTTCTGCCTTAGCTCCCACGTCGGGAGCGCGAGTGCTCAAACAAGTAACCCTCCCGCCATTGTTGAGGTATGTACGCCCTGTCACGGTATAAATGGCACCGGGGGCGAAGTTGAAAAGCCAAATCTCGCCGGACAAAAGAGCATCTACTTTCGCGAGCAACTTTTGGCCTTTCGGTCCGGCAAGCGCAAACACCCCGATATGAAATTGATCGCCCGCGATTTGTCAGATCGGGAGATCGATCAGCTGGTGATCTATTACTCTACCTTGTCGCCCAACTGACACGTCTCCGAAAGCATCGTCTAACCGGTTTTTCCCAGGACAATTCAGGGTGTCGGCACCGCGGCCGCGAATTTAGTGTCCTGATGGCGCGATTTGACTTTGATGACGTGGGAAGTCTGGGAGTATCCGTCGCCGGTGTTGATTCGGACCGCGATTCCGAAACTTGCGACACCGATGTTTGTTACCAGTGCGGCGACCACGATTTTCATGTGGGTCGTGCGATCGGCACTATAGATCGAGTGATTCATCGCGAGCCTCCAACGGTCTGCGTTCTTGAAGTCGCCTGGTGTTCCTAGCGTCGTGCGGCCTGCGGTCAGAGGAAAAAAATCGTCAGGCGTCCAAGTTCCGCAGGTGCTGTCGGTTGCGGAGCACGATCTGGCGAGCGCCGGAAAAGCCAACTACGCCGTCGGCGTGGAGTTGAGAAAGGGCTCGCGAGACCGTTTCGAGCGTGAGGCCCAAATAGTCTCCAATGTCCCTGCGGCACATTGGCAGCGCCACCATACCGGTCGCGGCCAGACGGCGGTCCATCTCAAGCAGGAAGCTTGCTACGCGCTCCATAGCGTTCTTTCGACCAAGAAGCAGCATATGATCTTCAGCGTGCCGGAGTTCGCCGGCGGTCATGGTCCAGAGGCTCCGGGCAACCTGAACGGCGACGCCAGCGGCCTGTTCAAGACTGCGACGCTTGACCAGGCGAACTGTGGTATCGACGACCGCTTCGGCGGTCAGTCGATGGACCAGTCCGGACTCCAACCCGAAGACGTCGCCGGGAAGGTAGAACGCCCCTATCTGACGCCGTCCGTCGGATAGCAACTTGTAACTCCGGACCGAGCCGGAAATGACCTGGTAGACATAATCTGACGGCTCATCCTCCCCGTAGATTTCCTCGTCCTTCCTGTAGGAGAATTCCGTGGCGACAAGCCCTGCATGACCGGTAATCGCATGGAATTGGTCCGCAGCGGGATGGCTTGCGGGGCCGACCTTGGGACTTGTGAGGGGAGTGCTGATCGATTGAGTGAGCATGTGCCATCTCCTGTGCAGGCTGATGGCGCATTGCTAACCGAGATTTTTTCGTCTCGAAATTTCGCGTCTTATCTTAGGGAAGGTCCCTTACGTAGTTCACCGGAGGTCTTCCATCGCTGAAGAGCCCGTCTCAGCATCTCAATTCGGCAAAAAACTGCATGTTTCGGTCGATTTCGAACCATGTCCCCTCTGAGAGGCTTTGAGGCAACCGGCCGAGCCAGCTATGACGATGTTGCCTCGCCGCCAAAGGCGGACCGGACCGCGTTCAATAAAGGGGCGCCTAGCATGGGCTTGTCGACCATGATTACGCCAAGAGCCGCTGCCCGGTTGCGCAAATTGTCGTCAGAACCGGTGATGAGAACGGCCGGCAGAGCGCTGTCCCGCTCGCGCAGTCTCGCTACCAGCTCAAGTCCATTCATTTCGGGCATATAGTAGTCGACTACCAGACAGCTGCGCGGCGGGATGCTTTCTTCGATTAGAAGTTCCTCGGCGCTGGAAAAGTCGCGCACCTCGAACCCCTCCAGCTCCAGTGCAAACTTGATAGATTTCCGCACCGCCGCATCGTCGTCAACAACGAGCACGTGCATGGCGGCAGATAAGGGTTGGCGCAGAGTCATTGCCTTTATGAGCTTTCGGGCGCGATTCGGCGTGGCCGCGGAATCAATTTTGATGCCATAACGGCCGGCAGCCGCCTTGAGGCAGGTCAAGTTCGGCATCGGATCTAATCTTCGGCGGGCGGTTGGGTCACCGACAACTGCGCCATGCGAACCAGATCGGATAGGCTCGATGCTTGCAATTTGGTCATGAGATTTGCGCGATGAATTTCAAGCGCCCGTGGGGACAGGCGAAGGTCCTGCGCGAGGGAGGCCGCAGATAGCCCATTGGTTAACCCGTCGAAAACTCGACGCTCCTCGACGGAAAGCAGCGCCAACAATTGTCCGACCCTGACCCTTTTTGCGTCGATTGTTCCCGTGGGTTCTTTGATGGCGGCAGTGAGTGCATTCAACAGGTCGTCTGCTTCGTAAGGCTTTTCGATAAACTCAGTGGCCCCCGCCCTCAATGCCTCGACGGCGAGGGTGACGTCACCCTGGCCAGTAACCACGATCACTGGCCAGTCAAATCCAAGAGCCCTGATCTCGCGAAGAAGATCAATGCCACTCATCTCCGGCATGCTGAGATCGGTGATCACGCAGCCCCTGGCCGCGCCGTGAATGACGTCCAAGAAAGCTCGCGCGGAGTGATAGTCCTGGACAACGAAATTCGAGGTGGTCAACAGGAATACCAAGCCGTCTCTGGCAGCGTCATCGTCGTCAATTACGTGGATGGTGGAATCAGACATGGTCGGCTTCCTGGGTCGCCCGGACCGTAAAGCGGAAGATCGTTCCGCCGGCCGGATTGGCTTCCGCCCTTATCTGTCCGCCATGCGATTCGATGATGGTGCGGCACAGTGACAAACCTATCCCCATGCCCTGCGGCTTTGTGGTCGCGAAAGGCTGGAATAATCGCGGCGCAATTTCCGGAGTGATCCCGGCTCCGGAATCGGCAACGGAAACCATCACCATTCCATCTCCGGTCGACTTCGCAGAAATAGTTAGTTCGCGCCGCGGTTCACTTCGCATGGCTTCGATGGCATTGCGTAGCAAATTGAGGAGAACTTGCTGTATCTGAATTTGGTCGACCAGCACAAGGTCGGCGGCAGGATCAAGCTGAAGGCTTATCTGGACAGATCGATCTTTGGCGGCGACCAGTGCCAGCGCGGTTGCATCCTCAATCATTTTTTTAAGGCTTGCGACATTCTTTTCGGTCTCGCCACGGGCAACGAATTCACGCAGACGTTTTATGACCTGCCCAGCGCGCAAGGATTGTTCTGCAGCCTTTTCCAAGGCCACCATCAGGGTCTTTGCGTTCTTTTCCGGGCCGCTTTCGAGCAAGCGTCGTGCACCTTGCAAATAATTGGTCATCGCCGCCAGCGGTTGGTTGAGTTCGTGTGCAAGGGCGGCAGCCATTTCTCCCATCGAGCCTAACCTCGATACGTGCAACAGTTCCGATTGCATTTCATGCAAAAGACGCTCGCCCTCCTGGCGCTGAGTCAGGTCGCGAACAAACCCGATGAATTGTCGCTTTCCTTCCAACAAGACCTCTCCGACCGTAAGCTCCATCGGAAAGGTTGTCTTATCCTTGCGTTGACCCACAACGACGCGTCCGGTCCCGATAATGCGGCGCTCGCCTGTGGTCAGATATCTAGTCAGATAGCCGTCGTGCTCCAGTCGGTAGGGAAGGGGCATGAGAAGGCGGACGTTATGCCCAGCTACCTCAAGTGCTGTCCGCCCGAACAGTCTTTCTGCCGCAGCGCTAAACGATTGTATCGCCCCTCGTTCGTCGATGACGACCATGGCGTCGGGAACGGTGGCAAGGACTGCCTGAAGGTGCGCTTCGCGGCTTCTCAATTCCTCCTGGCTGACCGAGAGCTCCTGATTAGCGTCGCGAAGATGATCTAAAGCCCGTTGGCGTTGCAGAAAATGAATTCCAATTGCTGCGCTCAGCAATGCAAAAGTGCCCAAGACGGCCGCTATCACGGTAGTCAGAACCGTGACTTGGTCGAGGCCTTGCTGCCGTTCACCGAGCAGGGTCAGTTCGGCTTGCCTCAATTGTCCGAGTTGAGATTCGATGAGAGGCGTGAGCTGCTTTGAGCGGGCGCTCTTCAATATCGCCAGAGCTTCGTCCACGTGAGATGGTCCAAGTTCGATAACTTGCGCCAATTCTGCCAGACGGGCGTCGATACTGGTGCGCAATTCGTCAAAGCGCCGGATCTGGGTCGGGTTGTCAGAGACCAGTTGTCGAAGTGCATCGAGTCCCGTGAGCAAAGAAACCCGCGAGCGTTTGTAGCTGTCGAGATAGCTGATTTCTGCCGTCAACAGATAGCCGCGCTCGCTTGATTCAGCTTCAAGCAGGGCTCGTTCGCTGCTCGAAATGTTGCGCAAAACCTCGTTCGTATGCTCAACCCAGCCGAAGCTCTCTCTAAGACGCGTCAGATTGAAAGCCAAGGCAACAGCCGCGACGACAAACAGAGCTATGGCGGTAGCAACCAGCGCCGAAACTTGTCGCGACGGCGTCGTCTTCCATGTCGCGAGCCAGCGCATTTGTTGATCTCTGGTGGTGGGGCTGAGCGCGCAGCAATTCATATGTAACCGCACTTCCAAGCTGTCCCGGTTTTGAGCAGCTGCATACCGGAAGAAGGGCGGTGGCATCATAGGTATCACATACTTCCTGCCATCTGAGGCTGGAATGCAACAGAGAACTTGCGGCGTATCGGCTTTGTCCGTTTAAAATCCCGTTGAAATTGAACAGGCTATGGGGGTTACGAGGGCAAGCGTCTTCGATACCAAGACGTGAAGGGCATTCGGTTATGAGTTCTACCCCCGGCCGGCTCGCACACTGGCCGAGACCGCTAAAATGCCGCGTCGTATGTCATTCACGACCGCAGCTTAAGGTCGATCCCCTCCTGGAGACCCTTCACCTGGCGCCATAGCCGCGATGATCGCTGCCTGAATGGTCTTGTCCTGTACCGTCACGGCCCGGGTAAGCGACAGCAAACGCTGGCGGGTATCGTAGAGCTGATCAACCAGCGACAGCACGACCGGGAGCGTGCCGCTATCAATCTCGAGTTCGTATGTCAGGGTGCAGATGAGGCGGATTCGGGCGCACTCCCTGTCCGAGAATAAGAGCGATCCTGCGTCCTGCTGCGGCGAGACCAGTTCTTCGCCGATCCAGCGTTCAAGATCGCTGCGTTGCAGCGTGGATATCGTCGCCAGGAGGTCATCGATTGCCATCATGTCTCCATCTCCTTGCGCGGATCCTGCTGGTTTTTCGGCTGCCACTCCTGCAGAAACTCGACCAGTTCGGGTTCTTCGGCTGCGGGCAGCACCACCTTCAGGGTGATCAGTTGATGGCCGCGCTGGCCAGTTTTGCGATTGCGGATGCCTTTTTCTCTCAGCCGCAGCGTGGTGCCGGTATTCGATCCCTTTGGGACCGTCACCGTTACTGGTTGGCCTGTTGTCGGCACCTCGATCCGGCCGCCCAGCACGGCCTCCTTCACGGTCACTGGTATTTCGACATGGATGTTGTCGTCCCTACGGCGAAAGAACGGGTGCGGCTGTACATGCAGTTCGACATAGGCGTCGCCCGGCGGCCCGCCGCCATAACCCGGCATTCCCTGTTCTTTCAGACGCAGCATTTGCCGGTCCTCGGCTCCTTCGGGCACGGTCACCTGCAAGGTCTTGCCTTCTGGCAAGGTAATGGTTCGGGTGGCGCCGTTGGCAGCGTCCAGGAAAGCGACCGGGAGCACATAACTTACATCCTGGCCGCGCGCCCGGAACGTACCCTGTGAGCGTTGATCTCGGCCGGCAAACGCCTTTGCCAAGAATTCTTCCAGATCCTCGTTGCTCTCAAATCCATCCTGCGCGGCATGCGAGGTGTAGGCGGGACCATCGGCGAAGTCGCGGTAGAACCGCTCCTGCGGCCGTTCTGCGCCACTGGCGTCGATCTCGCCCGCGTCAAATTTCCGCCGCTTCTCCTTGTCCTTGAGCAGGTCGTTGGCAGCCGAGATGGCCTTGAACTTCGCTTCCGCCTCCTTGTCGCCCGGATGGAGGTCAGGATGGAATTTGCGTGCCAGTTTCTTGAAAGCGTCCTTGATCTCCTTCTCGGTCGCGGAACGGGTAACGCCGAGCGTCTCGTACGGGTCTTTCATTGTTCTGATACCTTTAAGCTGACCCGTGCCCTATCAACCTGATCCAGCGCGAGCAGCAGCGACGCGACGCGGTTGGCGGAGGAAGCCCATTCCGCCAGGCGTGCATAATTGTCGGTGAACCAATTGAACGCACCCTGCACTATAACGAAGGCGGCTGCAGCTTGAACCACTTCCCCCAAAGTCATCGCACCTGCGAGATATTTTGGCGTACAAAGCAGCAAGCCGATGACGGGCGTGATGAGCAGGCTGGTGTGCGTGATCAGTGTCAACCGCATCAGCTGCCAACAATAGATCCGCCATACGGCTATTACCGCCTTCAAAGCACCGCCGACAACTTGGCGGCCGTCCTTTTTGCCATCTTCAAGTGCGGTGCCTTCGCCGCTTTCGCGCAGGTGAGTCCCGATCGATCTCAGTTCGGCTTCGCTTCGTTTGTTCTCTTCCAATACGCGGACCAGGTGGCGGGCGATCAGCAAAGTGCCGGCAGAAAGCAGGATGGAATAGACGACGACCGAAATGACCAGGTAACCGGGAATGGTCACCATGAGGCCGCTGAAGCCTATGACCAGGCTATCTCCGACGGACCAGAGAACGCTGATAAACGTGATCGCCGTGAAGAAGGAAGAGAACAGTCCGATCGTGAGGTCAATGGGAAGGTCCGTCGCAATCCTTGCATCCTCGGCGATTCGAAACTCGGGAGTCTGATGCTCCCCAGGCATGAATCTCAACCGGGTATAGTGGTCATTCTCCAGCCAATAGTTGTAGAGATGGTTGCTCAACCACTCGCGCCACGTGCGCTGCATTGTCATCCTGGTCCAGACTGAAAGGATGGCGAGGAAAATGCTGGCAGCTGCCAAGGGTACAAATCGCAGCGCCTGCGTCCAGAGATCTGCTGCGTCATTGCGAGCGATCGCATTGAAAAAGTCGCGATTCCAGAAATTCAGCCCGTACAGCGGCCATAGCTGCAGCAACACGGTAGCGATCAGGAGCACGACCAGCAGCCAAGCGCGCCACGCGGAACGCCCGCGCCAGAAGCCGGAAGCGCTTTGCCAGAAGCGTTTGAGCAGCTGCCCTTCGTCTGGAGAAATGTAGGTTTCATCTTGCATTCTGGCTGGTCTTGGCAGCGACGAAGCCTGCTGACTGGATGGTATGATCCCTCTGGCGCCCATTTGGCCTACCTACTTCAAAAAGGCGATTGCCATCATGGCAATACAGGTGGCAAATCCGGCCGCGGGAACGAAAACCGGCACGGTGACATGCGGCGTTTCGGATTGCACTCCATGATAGCGAAGCCGGAGCAACGAAAGATTCACGAGCGAAAAGACCCCAAGTGTTGCCAAAGAGGTGCCTTCTGCGAGCGAAGCCAGCGGCACGAACAGCGAAAGGGGGACGACCATCACTAGAATGAGCAGCGTTGCGACCAAGGGAGTTCCGGTCCGCGGGTTCACCCGCGCGAGGACGGCTGGCAACTGACGCTCGCGGGCGACGCCGTAAATAACCCGGGACGCCATTGTCATCTGCGCAAGGATCGTGTTCAGCGTTGCGACAATGGCGATAGCACTTATTGTCGCCGGGCTGACACCAGCGACTTCGCGAAAGACCAGACTCAGCGGTGCTGGCGAGGAAGATAGGCGTTCAATCGACACGGCACTCACCGCGACCGCTGCTACAATGACATACAGAAGGGTTGAAATGAGCAAGGTCAATATCATGGCGCGCGGAATGTCGCGGTGCGGCACCTTTGCTTCCTCGACAACGTTGGCAAGATCCTCGAAGCCGATGAAAGCAAAAAATGCGAGCAAACTCCCGAAGGCGATTCCCGATAGCTCGGCCGCATTCAGCGGCGGCATGTGTGCGGTTGTTGCGACAATGGGTAGGTCCGCATAAACGGCGGCGACGACAACGATAACAAGTCCACCGACCTCGATCAGCGTAAAGATACTCGCCAGGATGACGGACTCCAGAATCCCCCAGCATGCCACGCCTCCAATAATCGCCAGGACCGCGGTCACGATTAAGGATTGCGGAAGATTGACAAATTGCTGGATATAGCCGGCGGATCCCAGCGTTACCGCGGCCGAAGAAATCACTCCGATCGCTACGGTCAGCAGGCCGACGGCCGTGGAGAATGTAGGCGACCGGAAGGCTGCCCTGACGTAGGCCGCTTCGCCGGCGCTGACCGGGTAGCGCGTCGACAACTCCGCGTAGGAGGCGACGGTCAGGCCCATCACCACCGCAGCAAGCAAGAATGACCATGGAGCATAAATGCCCGCATGGCCGGCAACTGCGCCGATCAGCACATAGATGCCGGCTCCGACCGTGATTCCGGTCCCGTACAATACAAGAAGGGGTAAGCCAAGACGGCGGCGCAATGGCACGAAGCCTTCAATCGCTCGCTCGCTCATCATTCAAAACCTTTGAGTTGCTCGTGAAGCTGACCCCGAGCATCCATTAAGTTCAACGCTCAGGGAGGCATGCTTGAAATTGCAACAGTCGCGAGCTTTCCCTAACGCTTGCTTCCAATAGTTCAATGCGAGGGAGTGACTATGCGATAGATCAATCACATTGCATTGCATCATGGCGCCCGTGCTTGAATTCGCGTCCGCATTCCAGATTGAGGCAGATCAACTCTATGTTGGCGCACGGCCTTAAAATGCTGGTCAAAGAGAAAGGGCCATGGCATTTTGTGCCGCTGGTCAATTATCGGACGCCGACTACGGTGCGGGAGATCCGAGCCTGGCTTCGCGGCGGACGGCCGCGCCAAGAACAAAGCTGGGCCAACGGCAGGCGTATTTTAGCCCTGCGCTCGCAATATTCCCGAGCAATGGCGGGCGATCACGGTCTCCTCGCTTGTGGGAATAACACGCACGTCGACCCTGCTGTTCTCGGTGTTGATGCATTCGCTCCCCTGATCATTTGCCGGGTGATCGATTCGCACTCCCAGCCATTGCAGCCGTTCGCATACTTGCTGTCTTATCTCTGCGGAATGCTCGCCGATGCCACCGGTAAAAATCAGGCATTCCAGCCCTCCCAGCGTATTTGCCATCGCGCTAACTTCTCTGGCGACGCGAAACGTGAATAGCTCGATCGCCTCGATAGCACGCGGATCGGCGCTGGCGAGCAAGACACGCATGTCGGCGGAAAGGCCGGAGACGCCGAGTAATCCGGATTCTTGGTAAAGCATGTGCTGAAGGTCATCGACGGACATGCCCCGCTGCTGAAGGTATAGCAGCACGCCGGGGTCGATGGCGCCGCCGCGCGTACCCATCATCAATCCGTCGAGTGGGGTAAAGCCCATGGTGGTATCGACGCTTCGGCCGTTGCGCATCGCACAAAGGCTGGCTCCGTTGCCGAGATGCGCCGCCACGGTGCGTTTGCCGGCCAGGTTGGGTGAGATCTCGGCCAGACGGCTGGCGATAAACTCAAAGGAAAGTCCGTGAAAACCGTAGCGCCGGATGCCCATCTCTTCGAACCGTCGCGGGATAGCAAAGCGGCTGACCGGCGGCGCGAGGCCATGATGGAAGGCAGTGTCGAAGCAAGCAATTTGCGTGAGACCGGGCCGCAGCGACCTGATTGCCCGTATCGGCGACAGGCAGCGCGGCTGGTGCAAGGGTGCAAGCGGCGTTAGGGCGGCCAGCTTCTCAATGGTTTTGTCCGTTATTTCGGCCGGACCAGTGAAATCGCGTCCGCCGTGAACGACGCGATGCCCGATGGCGGCTAACGTGCCGCCATCCAGATAATCATTGTTCCAATCCAGGATATCGGCGAGCAGGGCATCGCCGTTATTGTCGGCTGGTGCGCGTCGCTTCTCGAACAAATGATTGCCGGCGCCGTCGATCGCGGTGAAGCCTGGCTTGGCATGGTGTTCGTCGAGCAGGCCTTTGCAGAGCAAGCGCGGCTCAATCTCCGAAATATCGAACAATCCGAACTTGATGCTGGAGGAGCCAGCATTAAGGACCAGGACGGCGTCGGACATTATCTATTTCCTTACATCGCAGCCGAGGCAGTTTTTAATCCCCGGCTGGGGCGGACGTTTGCTTAGGATTGTTTGGCCAAGCCCAGTTACGAATTTGCGGCATGTCTTCGCCGTGTTCGCGGACATAATGCGAATGTTCGATCAATGCATCGCGAAACTGTTGCTTGATATGGGCCGCCGCGATGCCGAGGCCGGGAACGCGTTCGATGACCTCGATCGCCAGATGAAACCGGTCAAGCTCGTTCAGCACCAGCATATCGAAGGGTGTCGTTGTGGTGCCTTCTTCCTTAAAGCCGCGGACGTGCATTCCGACGTGGTTGGCGCGGTTATAAGTCATGCGATGGATCAGGTAGGGATAGCCGTGGTAGGCAAAAAGCACCGGACGGTCGCGGGTGAAGATGCCGTCAAAATCACGCTCGCTGAGGCCGTGCGGATGCTGCTCCTTCGGCTGCAACGTCATGAGATCGACCACGTTGACGACGCGGATTTTAAGCTCGGGGAGGGATTTTCGAAGCAGGTCCACCGCCGCCAGGGTTTCGATCGTCGGAACGTCGCCGGCACAGGCCATCACGACATCCGGCTCGGAGCCTTCGGTTTCGCTACCAGCCCATCTCCAGATCCCGATGCCGGCGTCGCAATGTGTCGCCGCCTCTTGCATGGTCAGCCATTGCGGTGAGGACGCTTTGCCGGCAACAATCACGTTGATCCGGTCATAGGTTCGCAAACAATGATCGGTGATCCAGAGCAACGTATTGGCGTCAGGCGGAAAGTAAATGCGCACGATGTCGGCCTTCTTGTTGGCGACGAGATCGACGAAGCCTGGGTCCTGGTGGCTGAAGCCATTGTGATCCTGCTGCCAGACGTGCGATGTCAGGAGATAATTGAGCGAGGCGATCGGACGTCGCCAGGGCAGGCCGCGCGAAACCTTCAACCACTTGGCGTGCTGGTTGAACATGGAATCCACGATGTGGATGAAGGCCTCGTAGCAGGAAAAGAGGCCGTGTCGGCCGGTGAGCAGATAACCCTCCAGCCAGCCCTGGCAGAGATGCTCGCTCAACACCTCCATTACCCGGCCATCCTGAGCCAGGTGAACATCGTAAAGTTCGGTGCGCTCCATCCAGACCCGTTCGGTCACCTCGAACACCGCATCGAGGCGGTTTGAGGCGGTTTCATCCGGTCCCATGATCCGAAAGTTCCGCGCCTCGGCGTTCAAGCGGAAGACGTCGCGGAGGTATCGTCCCATCGTGCGCGTCGCCTCGGCCTTGACGCCCCCGGGCTGGCGCACATCAACGGCATATTCGCCAGGGTTCGGGAGCTTAAGTTCGCGTTTCAGCAATCCACCGTTGGTATGCGGATTGGCGCCCATTCGCCGCTCGCCCGTTGGCGCGAGAGCCTGCAATTCCGGGAGCAAGCGGCCAGCGCCGTCGAACAGCGTCTCGGGCTGGTAGCTGCGCATCCACTGCTCAAGCAGTTCAAGATGCTTGGGATTTCCGCGGGGGTTGGCGATCGGAACCTGGTGCGCGCGCCAAAAGCCCTCAACTTTCAGGCCATCGACTTCCTTGGGGCCGGTCCAGCCCTTGGGACTACGGAGCACGATCATCGGCCATTTCGGGCGGTCGCTCGTCTTGTGTCCATCGCGCGCAGTGCGCCGGATCGCACGAATGCTCTCGATTGCCCGCTTCAAGACGTCCGCCATCTGCCGATGCATCAGCTTGGGTTCGTCACCTTCAACGAACAGGGGTTCGTGACCATAGCCGGTAAAGAGCTGGCGGATCTCGTCGTCATCCATCCGGCCGAGCACGGTCGGGTTGGCGATCTTGTAGCCGTTAAGATGAAGGATTGGGAGGACCGCGCCGTCACGGACGGGGCTCAGGAACTTGTTGGAATGCCATGAGGCCGCCAGTGGTCCGGTCTCGGCCTCGCCGTCGCCTATTACGCAGGCCACGATCAGGTCAGGGTTGTCGAAGGCCGCGCCATAGGCGTGTACCAGCGCGTAACCGAGCTCGCCGCCCTCGTGGATGGACCCCGGCGTTTCCGGAGCTGCGTGACTGGGAATGCCGCCGGGGAAGGAAAACTGCCGGAACAGACGTCGCAGACCATCGGCGTTCCGACTGATATCGGGATAGATCTCGCTGTAGGACCCTTCCAGATAGGTATTAGCGACGACGCCGGGGCCGCCATGGCCGGGCCCGCAAACGTAAATGACATTGAGATCCAGGGCCCGGATGGCTCGATTGAGATGGGCGTAAACAAAGTTTAGCCCGGGCGTGGTGCCCCAATGTCCGAGCAGACGTGGTTTGATGTGCTCCGGCCGCAGCGGTACCTGCAGCAGCGGATTATCCAGCAGATAGATCTGACCGACCGACAGATAGTTGGCGGCGCGCCAATAGCGGTCCACCAGGTTCAGGTCGTCGGTATCCGCCAGCTCATCGTTCGCTCTTGTCGTTGCCATCCTGATTTCTCCGGGCCGGGCCTGCATATCAATCAGATCGAAGGCCGATCGATCCGTCCGGTCCAGGCGAAAGATCCGCACCGATGCCGGTGCTGAGCTGGACGTGGTTGTTGTGCGCCATCTAGAACTCGCGTCGCGCGTTCCGTTTACAAGTCTTTCGTGAGGTAATGGAGTCACGTTGCGGCATTCATGTCCTCAGGAATTCCGCGGCTTTTAGGTCCTCGGGCGATCCCACAGGCCAGGTCCATCGCTACGACCTGACTATTCAAGGGATTTAAGGAAGCTGATGAAATCCCCAACTTGATTGGGCTCCAACCGAAACTCCGGCATACGCGGATGACCCGTCGACATCCCTTCGGCGAGCGCGTCTTCAAGTGTTTCTACTGGATATTGCTTGTGAAGAGTCCGAAATGGTGGCGCCGCGGCGCGTGGGCTTCGGCCAGTCCTTTCGATCGAATGACAGTACGAGCACTTCGTTACCGCAATGACCTTGCCGCGACGAACGCTCTGTTCGTCTGCAGATGCAGAGACCATCGCGATGCCTGAAATGACAGGCATCAGCAAAGAGATTGCCGCGACCTTGTATACGCGCATGCGCATGTGAATATCTCTCTCCGACCCGTTGGCCCAGTTGCCATCATCCCATCTGGGATTGCGTGGCGCTTGACCTGCATCAATCGAGACACGCTGATCCTGAATAGTCTGCTTCCGAAAACAGGAGGCCAGAAATGCGCGCACATCATGTCATGACCCGCAACGTAATCACGGTCGACGCCGACGCGTCGATCCGGGCTGCCGCAAACCTCATGCTGAAGCAGCACATCAGCGGACTTCCCGTGGTTGATGGCGTCGGTCGGTTAATCGGCATCGTATCGGAAGGGGAGACTTTGTCCGGCGCAGCGAGATCGGGACGCAGCGTCCGCATATCGGATGGCTCGACTTCCTGATGAGTGGTGACAAGGGCGCTCTGGATTTTGTGCGTGAGCACGGCCGCAAGGTCGGCGAGATCATGACCCGAGATGAAATCCACTCTGCAACGGAAGATATGCTGCTTGAGGAACTCGTTCGATTGATGGAACGTCACGATATCAAGCGCCTACCGGTGATGCGTGGAGATATGCTGGTCGGCATCGTGACACGGGCGGATTTGCTTCGCGCCGTCGCAAGTCTCGCGCGGGATGTTCCGGATCCGACCGCGGACGATGACCACATTCGCAACCGCGTGATTGCATCGATCGAGAAGCTCGACTGGCAGCCCATGCAACTCGGTGTCATCGTACGGGATGGAATTGTTCATCTAAGCGGTATGATTACGGATGAGCGTTTTCGGCAAGCCGCGATCGTGGCGGCCGAAAACGTTGCTGGCGTCAAGCTGGTTCACGACCACCTCTATTTCTTCGACGCGATGTCCGGACTTTCGTTCAGGTCACCGGAGGACGAGGGGTGGGCGCAGGCCGGATAGCAGAACCAGTCACGGCCTCTCTTTGTTGATTTCGCAGCGCTTGTCGGAATACCGGTTCGTTTCCGCTGCCCACCAACCGATGTGGTTGCACTACAAACCGGTTAGGGTCGATTAGCGCCAGTTCGCACCGTCTCAAGTGCGCGGGCACGAAACGTCCGCGCGAGTCAGGCGAAAGCGCTCGCCGAATTGCGTTAACGCATTTCAGCTCGCCGTCACGGTACGCATCGTCTTGCTTAGACAAGTAAAGGCTTGAGCAGCTATCCGCTCGATCAAATCAAGAAATGTCTGACGAAATGGGTATGCCCGTTCAATAATCGGGAGGATGCCGACGCCCATCCCGTCTTACACATTCAGAGTTTGATTTGGCTCAACGGCACCTGCGACCGGACGTGGATGTAATTGGCCCGTGATCGCCAATGGAGGAATGAGCCATGTCATATGCAACAGTTCTGGTCTACGTCAACGCCGACCATGTTTCGAAGCAGCTGACGGGCGTCGCAGCAGGCGTCGCAGACAAATGCTCGGCGGTCCTGGTCGGCTTGTCGGCGCTTGCTGTCATGCCGCCGTTCGCCGCCGAAGGTGTCGTCATCGTCGACAATGCAAGCGAATTCGATATCGCCAAGATGAACGCCAGACTTGCAGAAGCTGGAAAGAAGTTTCGGGTTGCTGCAGGGGCCGCCCGCGAGATCGAATGGCGATCGGCCATCGAGTTTCCCACTCAAACGCTGATCAACGAGGCACGATGTGCCGATTTGATCGTGGTTCAGAAGGGTAAATCGAACGACATCTACCGGACACTGGATGCCGGTGCGGCTCTTTTGGGAGCAGGGCGTCCGGTCCTCGTTGTGCCAGCGGCTGCAAAATCGCTTGCTGCCGAACACGTGGTGATTGGCTGGAAGAATACGCGGGAAGCAAGGCGCGCCGTGCAGGACGCACTGCCCTTCCTCCACGAGGCGAAGCGCGTGACCGTCATGGAGGTCTGCGAAAATGATGGCATGGACGTCGCGCGCCGTGGAGTGAATGACGTCGCCCGCTATCTGGCACGGCACCGGATAAGGGCCGAAGCGCGAGCCGAAGTGCAGTCAAAAGGGTCGGGCGCGGATCAGATCATCGCATTCGCCGAGGACGAAGGTTCCGATCTGCTGGTGACCGGGGCTTATGGTCACAGTCGGTTCAACGAATGGGTCTTTGGTGGCATGACCCGCGATCTCCTGACGTCGAGCCCGATCTGCTGCCTGATGTCGCACTGAGGCGACAGATGAAACTAGTCTCATGAGCCAGTCCACGGACGGAGCGCCGACGCCAACCACATTGCCGGAAACGATCATCAGGGCGGTCACCGCATGGTCGCCCGGCCTCATGCGACCCATTCTAGGCTTTCGTCGTCAGTATCTGCCGTTGCTGATGGTCTATTTTGCCTATGGCGCCCTGGGTATCATCGACGTAAGCCGCGACATGTGGGTAAAGGAGAGCTTGGCTCTTACCGCAGCGGAGCTCGCCGGAATAGGCGTCTGGCTCAGCCTGCCGTGGACGGTGAAGATGATGTTCGGCCAACTGGTCGACAGCGTTCCGATCGTCGGCTCGCAGCGGCGGTCCTACATCTTGATCGGAGCCGTTTTCAGTGCTGCTGGGATGCTCACGCTGGCTGGCGCGGCCGGCGGATGGCTTCCCTTCAGTCGAGCCGACAACCTGTACGTTCTCGGCGCGATGCTGATCGTGGTTGGGGCCGTAATCCAGGACGTCGTAGCGGATGCGATGTCGACCGAGGTCGTATCCCGCGTGGACCCGGCCGGTAATGCTCGCCCAGAGGACGAGGTTCGAGCAGAGCTAGGTATGGTTCAAGTCCTCGGCCGTCTCGCGCTCGGCATCGGAATACTTGCGGTGGCAGGATTATCCGGATGGCTCGCTCAAATCTTCGGCCGTGAAACAGTATTTCTTCTCGGGCTCTTCATCCCCGCCATCTCGGCTTTAGGAGTGCTGTTGATTCAGTCGGAAACCAGCGAGCGGCGGCCGATCGACTGGCGCATTCTCGGCGGCGGCGTCGGCTTCGGGCTTATCGTTCTGGCCGTGGCTTTGGGCGGGCTGCCATTTGCACAAGAAGTGGTTTTCTTATTGTCGATGCTGGCAATTTGCACGATGTTATTCTTTGTTACCCGAGAACTTGAGGCGAAGACCCGGCGCGCCATCCTGTTCGCAAGCATCACTATCTTTGCATTTCGCGCCACACCATCCGTCGGCGACGGGTATTTCTGGTGGACGCTCGACGTACTCAAATTCGACGAGACCTTTTATGGTAGCCTTCGTCAAACTGCGGCTATCATTGCCATCGCCGCGATGTGGACCTTCAGCAAACAACTGACGGAGTATTCCGTGACGAGGGTGCTGTTCTGGCTTGCTGTTGCCGGAGCAGTTCTGTCCTTGCCCAATATCGGTTTATTCTTCGGCATCCACCACTGGACCGAGAAATTCGGGTTTGGCGCGCGCGCAATCGCCGTGATTGACGCAGCGGCGGCCTCTCCCTTTGCACAGCTCAGCATGATCCCTCTGCTCACCTTGATTGCGTTCTATGCGCCGGAGGGTCGCCGTGCGACGTGGTTCGCCCTAATGGCCTCGCTGATGAACCTGGCGCTCGTGGCAGGCCAACTTCAGACCAAATATCTCAACCATATTTTCGTCATCCAACGTGGCGAGTATTCGGAGCTTGGCCCGCTGTTGATCACGGCGGCAGTACTTGGTTTCATCCTCCCAATTGGCGCGATTCTCTTGTTTGGTCGGCGCGCGTGATCGGAGCCGGCATTGCATGCACAAGGGGCGGTGGCGGGGCAGCTGCGACGACTCCTGGCCAGGGTGACGGTCCGAGGTGTGTTCAATCCGTTAGCGATGTCCGCCAATTCGGCGGTATTCTCTGGTCGGCCATCGACTACGTGACTATTTGTGAGCCGAGATCCAGATCGCCTCATGCAATGCCGTAGACATGTGCGTCAACCAGGCCGATCGAGACCGCCCTTTCGATCGAGGTTGCCCACCGGCTGGTCGACCGGTACAAAGAACAGCAATGTCCTCATGGCCGATCAAGACCGGGCACTCCTTGCACCCGGACCGTGCTACCAGAGTTCTCGCCAGAAGCGCATCCGACCAAGAGGAGCATCGAGACGCGCCTTTTGCTCGTCGTTGAGCGTGGCGTAAAAAGCCTCGAGCGCGGGTCGGATGGTTTTCACCGCTTGCAGCATTGCATCTAGTCGCTTTTCCATTGCGGCCATCCGTCCGGGTGCTGTCGTCGCAGCTTCGTTCGGACAGGCAGCGCGCATGGTCTCGGAAGCCTTGTTCGATGCCACCTTTAACTCGTCGAATTTTCCGCGCTGTGCTTCTGTTGGCTTGATGGACCGCTCAATCCGATCGATCCGCCAACCGACAAAGCCCGCTGCCGCAGGGCTGCACATGAGGTCGACCCGGCCGTACCTCATCATGCCTGGTCCCATTATAGCGCCGGGGCCCATGACGTCTTGACCCGAGCCCCATCCGCGCATCCCCATTCCAAAGGGCTGTGCGCGGGCAATTTCAGCAACCGAGAAGGACGCAAGCACGGACGCAAGCAGGATGAACCGGCGGATAGTGGGCATAGCATGGCTCCATCGGTCCTCGTCGCGTTCTCGCGGCGATGTCACCGTAGGATCAAAGCTCCCGAACCGATTTGACCCAGCGCAAAGGTCGCTCGCGCTGGCTGCGCATGGATCGCTCCATGTTGACGTTGGTCAAAGCGGTGCCTCCAGAAGAGTGCTGATGATATGCATCGGAGTTCGGTTTCCTCCACAGGAGAAGGCACCAGACCATGACGAAATATTTTCCCGAGATCACAAAGCGCATTTCCGATGACATCAAGAAGTTGCGCAAAGATATCCCGGATACTCTGACGGGCTTTTCGACACTCGCTAATGCCGCTTTGCGCGGCGGCGCCCTGGACAAGAAGACGAAAGAACTGATTGCGCTTGCCCTTGGAGTTGCTGCCCATTGCGACGGCTGTATCGGCTTCCATGTCGAAGCACTGGTGAAGCTGGGCGCGAGCCGTCAAGAGATCGAGGAGGCGCTGGGCATGGCGGTTTACATGGGCGGAGGGCCTGCGTTGATGTATGCAGCCGATGCGATCGGGGCCTTCGAACAATACGGTGAACTAGCTAACACCGAGGCCGTTGTGGATTGAGGCACCGACCGTGACCTGCTGCTCATTGGCATAGACGAACAGCCGAAGATGCAGTGGTCTGGCAGCGCCAGGTTAGCAGTTCCACCCTGCGGCGCTTAATCGTTCTTTTGACATGGCTCAATAAGACGTGCCGCCCAGCTCCTATTATTTTGGGTGGACGGCTGCGCAAAGGGAGAGATCTGCGGAACCCAATCGATACTTCAGAACTCGATGTCGTAGGCTGCGGAGCGAATGAGAATGAAAATGCAGTTTCCAGCACCAAAGCGGGATCTGCGTCTTGACTTGTTTCGGGGCTTCGCCAACTGGGCAATGTTTCTGGGTCATGTCTCCAGCAGCGTGCTCGCGTGGTTTTCGTTCCGTAACTATGGCTTCAGCGACGGTGCCGATCTGTTCGTGTTCATTTCCGGCTACACCTCGGCTCTCGTGTTTGGAAGGAAGATGGTTGAGGACGGCTTTGCCTTCGGAGCAAGCAGGCTTTTGAGACGTGTTGGGCAAATCTATACTGCCCACGTTCTGCTATTCGTGATCTATTTGGCTTCCGTCCATTTTTTCTCGAACCAGTTTAACGCTCCTGACCTCATTGATCGATTTAATGTGGGTCCGCTGCTTGCGTCACCGGTCGAAACGATCACGCAAGGGTTGCTGCTGAGGTACAAGCCGCTGAACCTGGACGTACTACCGCTCTACGTCGTCTTGATGAGTGCGTTTCCGCCGGTCCTCTGGCTGATGCTCAGATACCGGAACTGGGTCATGGCGGGATCGATATTGCTCTACTTCGCCGCCCGGCAGTTCGGTTGGAATCTTCCCTCCTTTCCATCGGGTGTGTGGTATTTTAACCCCTTCGCGTGGCAGCTGCTTTTCGTGCTTGGCGCGTGGTTGGCACTGGGCGGCGCCAACGCGTTGCATTTCCTGGTACGCTCCAAGGCCGTCCTGATCTTCGGGGTGGCGTACTTGATCTTTGCGACCGCGATGACGATGGCCGGGCAGATACCCGAGCTTCAGAAACTGTTTCCTCGCGTTCTTTTCGAAGCGTTTAATCCCAACGACAAGACCAACCTCGCGCCATATCGCGTCCTGCACTTGGCGGTCCTTATCATTTTGGGGGCAAGGTTCATACCGATCGATGCTGCGGGACTGCAGGCCGTTCTCTGGAAGCCCGTAATCAAATGCGGCCAGCAATCGCTCGAGGTGTTCGCCGTCGGTATCTACCTTTCGTTCCTCGCGTATTTTGTGCTGCAAACGACCTCCAGCGGCGTCATTGCCCAACTGCTGGTAGGAGCAGGCGGTATTTCGATCATGACGACGGTTGCTTACTATCGCTCATGGTCAAAGCGTGTTGAAAAGCATCCTCACGGCCATAGCAATCTGCTGGCAGTGCAAAAACCTCTCGCTCCCGCCGGCGAAGCAGTCCAATCAGGTGAAGAGATGACTGTCAGCGCCGCCTGAGTTGTACGGACAGTATGCCGATCCTCCCGGCGGGCCTCGCCAATTGATATCAGAAATGCCGGCAAGTTGGACTCGCGCAGGATCATTTCCGCGGGCGTGGCATTGACGTGCACGGAATTGCGGGCGCGTCGCGCCTGTCAAGGATGGGGGCTGGTTTACGTGTCACCGAAGGTCGGGATAGACCGGCTCTCGGTGAATTTCAGTGCCCGATTCGTTGAGCACCTCGATCCAGAGATTGCGGTCCTCGACCAGATGCTCATGGCTAAAACGATGCGCAATCAGTTTTGAGTGTTCGATCGCGAGCTGGTCCGTTGGAAATTCCAGTCCTACCCTGTCTCTGATCGGCACCCCATCCTTCATATCAAAATAGTAAGTTGGCATCGTCCACTCATAAATTGGAGTTCGGGGCTGCGGATGCTCTCAAGTCCTGTCCACCCTTGAGCATCCGCAAAACCGAACGTCCAGCGAAGTAAGCCCCGAATAGAGCAGCCGCGAACGTCCCTGACGTGGGCATTGTTAGGGCGTCAGACGTGAAGGATATTGTCCTGGATCAATATTCGGATTCCTCGCGGTAGTAGGTTTCAACTGCGATGCCCTTGGCCGTGGGGCTCCAGGAGAAATCTATGACCTTTCCCGAAAAAGCCGCCATCAACGAGCATGTAACGGGCGGGTCAAGGCTTGCAAGCAGCTCCGAAGCAAACCGGGTCTCCTGACGGAGAACGATCCGCATCCGACGAAGGTCGGTTTCAGAATGCCCTTGAAGATGATGAGGTCAGGGAAGCGTTGCAAGTTCTACGCGGTACAAAGCCGGCCGCCCGGAACAAAAGGCGCCCGCCGCTCTGATTGTGGTAGAGGCGGCGAGCGGTCAATTGGTGGGCATGGCGCTCATTGCTCAGGTCTTCGGAAGCTGAGGAATAGGAATAGTCAGCGCATTTCGCGTCCGGCCACGGCTATCCGACGCCGCGCTGTCCACGAGGCGGTGGCAGCTTCCAGAAGGCCATTGCCAAACAGAATGCTGCTATCAAAATGACGGCGATGAGGGTTTGCATAACGCCAAAGTTCAAGGCGTCTCGAGACACAAACAGCGCCGTAATCGGTGCAGCGATAAACAGGAGCACTCGCAATAGAATCATCATTGGAAGTCGTCTCAGCTCGCTGCTTTCATATCCTCGGGCGACTCCACGTAGAAGCCGGAGTAGGTGTCAACGTAACAAAGATGATCATGGACCTCTTTGACGCCGGCGATGTTTTTCGCCGCGACGATTGTCGCTTGGCGAACGTGATCGTCGAAGATGACCCCGTGGAGATGAACAATTCCGTTCCGGACGGTGGCCTGAAACCCGGCCGGGCGCCAATCCGTTGCCTGAATAGTTCTTGTGACGCGGTCGCGAATGTGATCGTCGTCTGCGGTCGGGTCCGGAATTTCGCGGGCCAGGCTGGCGACGGCCTGCAACAGATTTGAACGGGTCACGATCCCGACCATCACCTTACCGCTCAAAACCGGCAGGCGTTTGATTCCACGCTTCTCCATAAGCTCCACCAGCTCGCTCAGCGGTGTTTGCTCGGTCACCGTGACCGGGTCGCGTGTCATGATATCTTCCACCTTGCGGCCGCGCTCGTGGACGAAATCCGCGGCCAATTTTCCAGCGCTCGCAAAGAACTGGAGAAATGCAGGCCGTTTGCGTTCAGTGCCGATTTCGGTCCGTCGAAGGAAGTCGCTCTCGGAGACAATTCCTACAAGTGAACCTTCGTCATTCACAACCGGGACACCACTAAGATGGCAGCGCAGCATAATATTCGCCGCGTCCTCTATCGTCGTACGAGGCGTTACGGTGGTGACATACTTCGTCATGATTTGATGGGCGCGCATTTGTCGGTCTCCGGGACCCTCTGACTAAGCCATAGTGGCATGTGCAAGTTAGCGAGGGCAAAATCGCGCTCTTTGACAGGGATCAAACTTTGACCGTGTACCGCTGGATATCGTGCCTGCAGCAAGTTTAGGAGCGATGAGATGCACGCGATGGTTCTGACAGCGCCCGGTGCGCCGCTCCGGCTTCAGGAGAGAGATGATCCGGTTCCTGAAGCTGGCGCCGTACGCGTCAAGATAGACGCTTGCGGCGTTTGCAGGACCGATTTGCATGTCGTGGATGGAGAATTGCCTGACATTTGCTATCCCATCGTGCCGGGGCATGAGGTGATCGGCCGGGTGGAAGAACTCGGTCCCGGTGTAACGGCCCTAAGGGTCGGTGAGCGTGTTGGCGTACCCTGGCTCAGCCACACCTGTGGTGAATGTGCTTATTGCAGGAGCGGCCGCGAAAATTTATGTGATCACCCTCTATTTACCGGCTACACCCGCGACGGCGGCTTTGCCACCCATCTTGTCGCGGATGCTCGCTATTGCTTTCCACTCGGAGAGGCCGGTGACGACGTCGCTCTTGCGCCTTTGCTGTGTGCCGGCTTGATCGGCTGGCGTTCACTGGTGTTGGCAGGCGAGGGAAAGCATCTCGGCATCTATGGTTTCGGCGCAGCCGGGCATATCATTGCTCAGGTGGCCCGCTGGCAGGGTCGCGCGGTTTACGCGTTTACGCGCGCGGGCGATGTCGAAGCGCAACGCTTGGCAAATTCCCTCGGCGTGGACTGGGTCGGGGAATCAGGACAGAGGCCACCGATGCCGTTCGACGCCGCGATCATTTACGCTCCGGTCGGAGCGCTGGTGCCCCAGGCATTACGGGCGGTGCGCAAAGGCGGACGGGTGGTCTGCGCCGGCATTCACATGTCGGATATTCCTTCCTTTCCCTACAGCATACTCTGGGAAGAGCGGCAGTTGCTCTCCGTCGCCAACCTCACGCGCAATGATGGGATCGAGTTCTTCAAGATCGCTGCCCAGGCGGGCATCAAGACCCATACGACCGCATTTCCATTGCGGGAAGCCAATGAGGTTCTGTCGAAGCTGCGATCGGGGCAAATCACTGGCGCCGCCGTGCGACAGCCATGATCTCGCTCGAACCACCCGAAATTGCGACAGACCCCGAGAGCCAGCTCCAAAGTCATGTGCTGGAGTTTCTCGAGAATTCCGGCTTCGGTCCAGCAAAGGGTGGCAAGCGGATCGACACTCATGCCTCGGTGGTGTTTCTCGGCGGGGACCGTGCCCTGAAAATCAAGCGTGCGGTGCGGTTGCCTTTTCTCGATTATTCGACGCTCGCAAAGCGCAAGCAGGCCTGCGAAGAGGAGCTTAACGTCAATACAGGCAATGCCCCGGAGATCTACCGGCAGGTTGTGGCGATTACGCGCACCGACAATGGTGGCCTTGAAATCGGAGGAAGCGGTGTTCCGGTCGAATGGGCGGTCGAAATGGCGCGCTTTGACGAGGAGCAGGCGCTGGATCGCATTGCCGGGAGGCAACAGGTCGGACTATCCCTTGCAGTTGCTGTCGCAGATACGATCCTACAATCGCATGACAAGGCGTCGCGCGCCGATGGCGCAATATGGCTCGCCTCCATTCCCGGGATTATCGACCGCAACACCGCAAAATTCCGTAATGTAAACGGGCTTGACGCTGGCGCGATTGATCAGCTCGATGCTCGGAGCCACGATCATGTTGCGACGCTCCAGGCGCTGCTTGAGCGGCGCGCAGGGAAGGGG
This sequence comes from Bradyrhizobium septentrionale, assembly GCF_011516645.4. Lineage (NCBI taxonomy): Bacteria > Pseudomonadati > Pseudomonadota > Alphaproteobacteria > Hyphomicrobiales > Nitrobacteraceae > Bradyrhizobium > Bradyrhizobium septentrionale. Next base: position 392,870 of record NZ_CP088284.1, read on the forward strand.
TTCGTGCGGCGCTGCCATGGCGACCTTCATCTGGCCAATATTGCGCTGATTAACGGCGCGCCGCGGCTGTTCGATGCCATCGAGTTCGATCCGGCCATTGCGACGACAGATATTCTTTACGATCTCGCGTTCACGCTGATGGATTTGATTCATTTCGATAATGATGCGGCTTCGAACGCGGTGTTCAACCGCTATCTCGCCGGCGCGTCGGACGACAATCTCGACGGCCTCGCCGTTCTGCCCTTGTTTCTCTCGATGCGTGCCGCAATCCGCGCACATGTGGTGTTTACCAAGAGCGAGCAAATGGTGGACGGGCAAGCCGCGTGGCATGAAGCCAAACGATATTTCGATTTGGCGCTACGCCTCGCCAATCCCAAGCAGCCACTGCTGACCGCAATCGGGGGCCTTTCGGGGACGGGGAAGTCGGTTCTTGCGTTCGGGCTTGCGGGCATGATCGAGCCGCCGCCGGGCGCGGTCATTGTCCGCTCGGATGTCATGCGCAAACATCTGTTCGGCGTGAGCGAAACGACGCATCTGCCGGAAACTGCCTATCAGGTCGAGACCTCCCGGCGCGTCTACGATCTACTTTCGAGAACCGCATCACGTATTCTCGCCCAGGGCTGTTCGGTTATTCTCGACGCGGCCTTCCTGCAGGAAGCACAGCGGGCCGGGCTTCCGGATTTGGCGTGCCGGCATCGCGCTCGCTTTGTCGGGCTGTTTCTGACGGCAGATTTGGCGACCCGGCTCTCGCGGATCGGGCGGCGCGAGCACGACGCGTCGGATGCGACACGGGACGTTGCCAAGCAGCAAGAAGCTAAGGCGATCGGTACGGTGAACTGGCATATGGTCGATGCTTCGGGAACCCCCGACGACACGCTGCGGCGAGGTCTCGCCTGTTTTTCCGCGCCAGACCAAGCCTCGGGCGAAGGTAGATGATGCTGCTGCTGCGGACGGGCGCCTGCTAGTCGTCCTGGCTTGATGTGCATCAACTTTGGTTGTGCCTCTGCCGGTTACTCTCAACAAATGGGACGCGGGCTTCGCGCGTTCGCAGACCTGGGAGAACGACAATGTTCAGGAATATTCTGGTCCATATTCCGTCAGAGCGACCGGTCAGGACGGTGGTCGACGTTGCCGTCGGGCTGACGGTCGGTCGCCGGGCACATCTGGACGCCGTCGCCATCGGTTACGAATCCACGGGTTCCATTGGAATGGTTGCCGAAGGTGGGGGCGCTGCCGTCGCCGCTGTGATGGGGTATGAACAGGATCGCGCGCTGGAGCGGGCAAACGCCGCGATTTCTGTGTTCGAAGTGGAAGCCAAGCTGGCCCAGATCGCGTACGGCACCCGCGCTCTTGCCGCCATTCCGGCCGACGCTGAGGAAACCATTGGCAGGCTTTCGCGGTTTTATGACTTGACCATTGTGTCGCAGCCGGATCCATCATTTCCCACCTACGACAACCTCATACCGCAAGGTGTTCTCTTCAATTCCGGCGGTCCGATGCTGATGGTCCCTTACATCCACAAGGGACCGCTCGACGCGCATCACGTCGGGATCGCCTGGGACGGAAGCAGGCTGGCCGCCCGTGCCGTACGCGATGCGCTGCCATTCCTGACGGCCGCGCAGGCAGTGATCGTGATTGCGGTGAATGAGGAGCGCGGTGACACGGGCGAAAGGTCCTCAGAGGAGCTCATCAACCACCTCGCACGGCGCGGCATCAAGGCGAGTGTCCAGCGGCTGATGGCGGACCGCGCCAACGTTCAGGGGACCATTATTTCAGCCGCCGCGGACAGTAATATCGGCCTGCTGGTGATGGGCGGATTTGGTCATTCGCGGCTGCAGGAGCGGATTCTGGGCGGCGTCACGCGTGAAATGTTCGAGTCTATGACAGTGCCGGTGTTGATGTCGCACTGATCGACTAAACGCCATTCGGATCCCCCGTTCAAACGAGAGAATAATCATGGCTGCTCACAATCACGCCGTCGTCTGGATCGATCACCGCGTCGCCAAAGTCTTTTATCTGGGGCTGGAAACCTCCGACGAACGGACGATCCGTGCCGATCTGGCAACCGAGCATCTGCATCACAAGGCCAATACCATCGGATCTGGCAAAGCCCTAGAGGATGCGACTTTTTTTCCGCGGATCGGGGAGGCACTGCAGAGCAGCGAAGCGATCCTGATCGTGGGACCTGGAAATGAGAAGACGTTGCTGCTGAAATATCTCGAGGAGCGGCGCCAGGCTGTCAAGGGAGGTGAGCTCCGAGCGGAGGCTTGCGATCACCCCACCGATCGCGAGATCATTGCGCTGGGTCGCCGCCATTTTCATCTGGGTGACCCTGCGCGTTGAGGCCATCCTCGCCCTGATTGATGTGCCTCAATGTCCGGTTTGGCATCAGACGATAGCGTTCCGATCGAAAAATAGGAGATTGTCATGCCAGAGCGTTCTGAAGCAGTTGCAGTGACGGCCGTTGAGCAAGCGGCGACCGACGCCCAAACCCGGGTAGCAAAGGCCAATGAGCGGGCTTCCAGCTTCGTGTTTGGCGCCCAGAAATTGATGTTCGAGGAATTCGTGTTCGCCGGCAATGAACTCGTCGAGCGGGCGCAAACCGAAATGCACCTATTTTCGGAGTTGGTCTCGAAGTTGGCCGGTGCGCATTCCGTCAAGGACATCAGGACGATGTGGGAAGAATGCAGCAAGCATCAGGTCGATTTCATTCGTCGCGACTGCGATCGAGTGTTCAAGCACGGCGAACGGGTGATCGAGGCCACCTCGAATCTGTTCAAGAGCCATCCGCTGAACTGACCGGTACCGAATGCCAGTAAACTCGACCATGCCGAAGGCGGAAGCATCGACTTTACCCGCGCCGGTCGGGGGAGGCGCGCCGGGACGAAAAAGCATCGAGCCAACGGCCGGTGTTCGCCCGCAACAGGCGGTCGAATCCTATCCGGCCGATCGCGCGTTTCACGCTGCGCTGGCTCGGCTTAGCGGGGGTATTTCGCCGGTCGCCCTGTTGCTGGCCTATACCGACTGGCTTTCTCACCTGGCGACGTCGCCGCAGCGACAGCTCGAGATTTCGCAGGAGGCGGTGCGAGACGGCAAGCGACTCTTCGAAGCCGCGCAGCATTTCCTTTCACCGCAACATGGACCCTGGTCGCTGATCAGGCCGTCGGCGTGGGATCGCCGCTTCGCCCGGCCGGAGTGGGAAATTCCACCCTTCAATCTGTTGGCACAATCATTTCTGCAAGCAGAGCAATGGTGGCATAACGCGACCACTGGCACGCGCGGTGTTGCGAAGCAAAACGAGGCAATTGTCGAGTTTTCGGTCCGGCAGATGCTGGACGTGCTGGCACCGTCGAATTTTGCCGCAACCAATCCTGAAGTGCTACAGAAAGCGTTCCAGAGCGGTGGCGAGAATTTCGTGCGCGGCTGGCAGAATTGGTGCAGCGACTGGGTGCGGCTATTGTCGGGACACCCGCAACCGGCCGGTGGCGATTTCGTCGTCGGAGAGACCGTTGCGACGTCGCCCGGCAAGGTCGTGTTCGGCAATGAATTGATCGAACTAATCCAGTATTATCCGACCACCGACAAGGTACATCCGCAGCCGATCCGGATCGTGCCGGCCTGGATCATGAAATACTACATCCTCGATTTGTCGCCGCAGAACTCGCTGGTGAAGTATCTCACCGGTCAGGGCTTCACGGTCTTCATGATTTCGTGGCGCAACCCTGGTGCGAAAGATCGCGATGTCGCCTTCGACGACTATCGCACGCTGGGCGTGGAAGCCGCGCTCGCCACCATCGAAGACATTATACCGGATCGGCAGGTTCATGCGCTGGGCTATTGCCTCGGCGGTACGTTGCTGTCGATCGCCGCCGCGGCCATGGCACGCGACGGCGACAACCGCTTGAAGTCGATCACGCTGCTCGCCGCGCAAGTCGATTTCACCGAGGCCGGCGAGCTGACGCTATTCATCAACGAAAGCCAGGTTGCGTTCCTGGAAGACGTGATGTGGCAACGCGGCGTCCTCGACACCACTCAAATGGCTGGCGCCTTCCAGTTGCTGCGCTCCAACGACTTGATTTGGTCTCGGCTCACCCGCGACTATCTGATGGGCGAGCGGTCTCCGCCGAGCGATCTGATGGCCTGGAATGCGGATGCGACGCGTCTGCCGTACCGGATGCATTCGGAATACCTACGCAAGCTATTCCTTAACAACGACCTCGCCGCGGGCCGCTATCTCGTCGAAGGAAGGCCGATTTCGCTGTCGGATATTCATACGCCGATGTTCGTGGTCGGGACCGTTCTCGATCATGTCGCGCCCTGGAAGTCGGCCTACAAGATCCATTTCCTAGTGGATGCAGACGTGACGTTCCTTTTGACCAGCGGCGGCCATAACGCTGGAATCGTGGCGCCGCCCGGCGAGGAGGGGCACAGTTACCGAGTCAGGACCAAGGCGGCCGATGCCACCTATGTCGGTCCGGATGAATGGTTGAAGACCGCGCAACCGGTTGAAGGATCGTGGTGGCTGGAATGGACGAAGTGGGTCGCGGCGCGATCAGGCGAGCCATCCGCGCCGCCGCGCATGGCCGTGGACGGGCAGGCCTTGCCGGATGCGCCGGGCGGCTATGTTCGGCAATAACTCCAGAATCTGCCGGCCCAGGCGTCGATTACTGGCGAACGCTGCAGGTCGAGTAGCCGATGATGGTGTATAGCGGGCAGCTCTTGAAGAACGCGGTTGCGAGCGGCACCAGACCGATCAATCCGACCCAATGCCATCCCTGAATCGAAAGACCGTCCTGCAGCGCATAAGCGACAAGAGCCAGCCCGATCACAATCCGCACATACTGATCAACCGTTCCGACATTTACCGGCATCGTGCTTCTCCTGCGAGTTGAATGAACGCCGGTGAGGATCGCACGCAATGCCTGAAATGGTTTTGATCTGTCTCAACCTTGGACCGGGCGGGCTTCATTCATCCAGCGCTCGCCTCATTCTTCGAATGATGACACCGCGCGCGCGATCGTCGGCAGCGGCCGCAATGCAGTCGTTGATATCGAGGATGAGCTTTGACATGTCATTATGCCAGTCCAGCCTGACTACCGCCTCAGGTGGCAGCCGACGGTGTTTGGAGCCTTCCACGATCATCGGGGCTGCGGCCGTCAATTCGTAGACGTCATCCAGAAGCGGCTGGAAAACCATTGCTGCGGGAACGATCCGCTCCGAAATGCGCTCAGCCAAGCCGGCGATGGCTGGCTCGTCCCCATGGACCAGGAACACGCCGCGATGAACCGGACGGCGCTCGGCAATCCAGCGCGCCAGTTCCGATCCGTCGGCATGTCCGGAGTAGTCGTCGATATTTCGAATCCGGGCCGCGACCTTGATCTCATTGCCCTGGATACGAACAGCCTTGGTGCCGTCCGCGAGAAACCGGCCGAGCGTTCCCTGGGCTTGAAATCCGACGAGCAGTACGGTCGCCCTCGCATTCCACAGCCAATTCCGCAGGTGATGCCGGATACGGCCGGCGTCGCACATGCCGCTGGCGGCGATGACGATGTGAAATCCGGTCAGCTTGGCAATCGCCTTGCTCTCGTCGACGGTTTCGGTGAAGCGGAGCTGCGGCGAGTTTAAGAGCCGGCGGACATCGACCGCGGGATCGAGGCTCGCGGCGTGTTTGCAAAAGACTTCGGTGGCTCGGATCGCGAGCGGCGAATCGAGGAAGATTGGGGCGGACGGAATCTCACCACGCTCCATCAGGTCGACCAGATCGACGATCAGTTCCTGTGTACGCTCCACCGCGAAGGCCGGAATCAGCAGCGCGCCCTTGCGGGTCGCCGCGTCGCGGACCTCCGCGGACAAGCGTGCGCGGCGTGCGTCAGCCGTGATCGGCGCTCGTTCGCGGTCGCCATAGGTCGATTCCGATATGACATAGTCGAAGCCCGCCGGCGCCTCGGGATCGGGCTGCAAAAGCGTAGTGTCTGGCCCGACGTCGCCGGAGCAGAGAACGCGAAGCGGTTTGCTTGATGCGTTTTCGTCGGCGAATTCCATCTCGATCGACGCCGAGCCGAGTAGATGTCCGGCGTTCCAGTAGCGGGCGCGAACGCCCGGAATTACGTCGACCCATTTTTCGTAGTCGACCGGCGTGAATGACTGCAGCGTGGCAATCGCATCGGCCTGCGTATAGATCGGGCTGACCTCGGCCCGCCCGCTTGCCGCATTGCGCCGGTTTAGGGTGGCAACCTCGGATTCCTGGATGCTGCCGGCATCCGGCAGCATGTAGGAGCAGAGATCGATGGTGCCGCGCGTGGCAAGGATGCGCCCGGGAAAGCCGTTGCGCACCAGCTTCGGCAGCAGGCCGCTGTGGTCGATATGGGCATGGGTCAGGAGGACAGCGTCGATGTCCGCGGCGCGAAAGGGAAACGGCCTGTAGTTCAGCTCCTTCAGGGTTTTGGGTCCCTGAAACAGGCCGCAATCGACCAGGAAGCGTCCGGAGCGGGTCTCGAACAGATAGCAGGAGCCTGTCACCGTGCGGGCCGCGCCGAAGAAACGGATCGTGACGCTCATCGGGATGCCTCCAGAAGGGTTGTGAACGTTATTTCATCCTGCAAGGCGTCAATGAACAGGTTGTCGAGCACGATGGCGTTGGTGGAGTGTGGCACGCTTTGGGTGGAGCGGATCGAGCGAATGCCGGCCTCGATCATGTCGCGGCAGAGTTGCTCCGGGAACAGTGCGTGCGTGACGACGGCGTCGATCGTTGTCGCGCCGGCCGTCGTCAGCGCACTGGCGCAGGCTATCATGGTGCCGCCCGAGGAGACGATATCATCGAAGATCAAAGTTGGACGCCCGGCAATGGATGCCCGGTCCGGGAACCTGATCTCGACGGAGCAGTCACCGCGACGGATTTTTTGCGCAACTACGTGAGAAAGTCGAAGCCGGCTGGCGAGATCGCTGACCCAGGGCTCCGATTCCGCATCCGGTCCCACCACGATGGTTGCGGGATCAAGACCGGTTTTGCGCAGCGCGACGGCTATTGCTGGCATCGCCGACAGATTGTCGGACGCGATCCCGGGAAACACCGCTGCGATGTCGGGCGTGCGATGCAGATGCGCATCGACGGTGACCACGCGGTCGAAGCATCCGGCGAGCAGCGCGCCGATGACATTTTGACTGATGGCGTCGCCTTCGTGAAAGGCCGTGTCCTGTCGCATGTAGCAGAGATAGGGCGCCAGCAGGACGAGGCGTTTCGCACCGCCGCGCCGGAGCGCCTCGGCCGCGAAGGCCAGAGCGATCAGCTTTTCGTTCGGCCGGTCGAGCGACGCATAGATGATGGTCACAGGCGATGCCGGTGCGGCAGTCACCCGTATCTCCCCGTCGGGAAACCCATGGATCGCAATCTCGTGAAAGGGTATCCCGAGCCGCGCTGCCAGCCGGGCGGCGTCCCGTGACGACGACGGCAGGCTCTGAATGATGGCCGCGCTCATGGTGCCGTCTCGCCGGTTACTGGCTGCCGGGTACCGACGGTGTAACCGCTATCCGCTTTTGCGCCTGCCGCGGCGAGGTCGAGTTCCGACTGATCATAGGCATGGATTCGATAGAGTGGCTGGCCCTTCTCGACGCGGTCACCGATCTTGCGGAACAGCCGGATGCCGGCGCCTTTGTCGATTGGCGCCCCTGCGGTGCGGGCGAGGCGGTTCAACTGGAGACAGTTGATCTCGGAAATCGTGCCGTCGGCGGTGGCAGCGATATCGAAGATCAGCTTGCCGATGTCGTTGCGGCACGAGGAGGGACCTTGCGCTTCGATAATGACCTGCAGTTTCTTCAGCGCCGCGCCGCTGTCGAGTAGTTCGCGGGCGCGCGCATAGCCGCTGCCGCCCCGCAACTGCGGGTCATATTCCAGCAGATGCGCCGCAAGCCGCAGCGATTTTTCGCGCAGGTCGGTGGGGGCAGTCGTCTCGTTGGTCAGAACGGCCATCACGTCCTCGGCCTCCAAAACCGGACCGATGCCGTTGCCGATCGGTTGGCGGCCATCGGTCGTGATCACTTCGACGGCAATGCCGAAATGGTCGCCGACGAATTCGAACAACCTGCGCAGGCGCATCGCCTCATTAGCGTTGGCCAGTTTCGCCGTCGGGCCGACTGGCAGATCGATCAGGAGATGGGTGGAGCCGGCGGCGAGCTTCTTCGACATGATCGAGGCGACCATCTGCTCGCGGGTGTCGAGGCTGAGCGGGCGTTCGACAGAGATCAGAATATCGTCGGCGGGCGACAGGTTGACGTGTCCGCCCCAAACCAGGCAGCCGCGGCACGCGGCGACGACTTCCTTCATCTCTTCGATGCCAACATCGATCCGGGCCAGCACTTCCATGGTGTCGGCGGTGCCGGCCGGCGAGGTGATCGCGCGTGAGGATGTCTTGGGGATCGTCAGCCCGTGCGCCGCCACGATCGGGACCACGATCATGGAGGTGCGGTTGCCCGGAATGCCGCCGACACAGTGCTTATCGACGACAATCTGATCCGGCCATTTCAATTGCGTGCCGGCGCGCGCCATCGCCTGGACCAGAGCGAGCAACTCGCCACTGGTCATGAAGCTGGCCGAGCCGATCAGGAACGCGGCGATCTCCATGTCGGAGTAGCGATAATGCGTGAGGTCGTCGATGATAGCTTCGATCTCGGCCGGTTTGAGGATCCGGCCCTGGATCTTGGCACGAACCGAATCGAGGCTCGCAGGGGAGGCTGCGGGGCTTACCGTGACCTGGCTGCCCGCCGGCTCGGCAAAGCGCCGGAACGCCGGTTCGGAAAGGCCGATTTCATCGGGCCCGACCAAGGCATCGTCGTCCGTGATCAGCAGCGTCGCGAGCAAGATTTCGGCGCCAACCCGCAACTCGACCCGGCTGAATCCGCGGAAGACGTCGGGCCGCAACGCGCTGGAGTGGCGTGAGATCACGACCACGTTTTCCCGTCCGGTATCCAGGTTCACTCGGCGAACCTTCAGAGGCGGACGAGATCTGTCCTTGTTCGTGTCTTCGGCCATTGGATCTCCACGGCCCGCGCCGGCACCGCTCTTGGTCGTCAGTGCGAGAGCAGGATCGGCAGCGGCGGCTTGGACAGCAGGCTCTTGGTGGCGCCACCCAGGATAAATTCGCGCCATTTCGAGTGGCCATAGGCGCCCATCACGAGGACGTCTGCCTGGTGGGAAAGCACGTAGGTTTCGAGGACATCGCCGATCGGCCTGCCGCCTGCATCGACCTGATCCAGCAACACGTCGATGCGGTGACGCGCCAGATTCTTGGCCAGTTCCTCGGCGGAGTGCTTGGTATCGAGATTCTTTTCGTTTGTGACGGTGACGATGCGCACCTTCCTGGCGCGTTCGAGCAGTGGAATTGCGTCGGATACCGCCCGGGCCGCGGCGCGGCTGAAGTCCCAGGCGACGACGACCGTTCCCAGTTCGAAGGGACGCGAGCGCGGCGCTTCTGGCAGGATGAGAGTCGGTCGGCCTGATCCGAATATCATCGCCTCGGCGTACCATTGGTCGTAGGATTCGGGGATGGGCACGATCGTCAGATCGCGAAGCCGGGCATACTCGACCAGCAGATCCGCGACCTGGTAGGTCAGGCATTTCTCCATGATGGCTTCGTGCAGAACGCCAGATTTTTCCGCCGCGGCATCGAATGCAGCGAGTAGATTTCGCGCGCTATTTCTGCTTTTTTCTGCTGCGCCCGCAATAATCCCGGAAATGTTTGGAATCGCGCCCGACAGGATGTTGCCGGGTACCTCAACGTGCACCTCGCAGGATACCGCGGCAAGGTGTGCGCCGAGCGTGGCGGCGATCGAAACCGCATCGTCCAGCACCGAGACCGGGGTTGGGTCGGGATAGTTCGTCAGTGTCAGAAGAATATCCTTGAAAGCCATGTGTCTCTCCTCCTTTGGCCCGACGGTAATTTAGCGTCCGGGAAGCGGTGGCTTTTGATCCATCGCAAGGAGGCGAATCTGGCAGTCGTCCGGATTTATACGACTGCAGTCGGCGACGCAGCAGCGGCTTAACATTTCAAGAACAACCAGCACGATCCTTGCGCCGAGCGGGAGGGCGAGGTCGTCGGCGTCAGGGGCCTGAAACGGTCAACACGACCAGAAACTCTTCCGGCAATCCCGACATGCGAAGCGCAATTCCGGCGGCATGCGTCGACCGGATCGCGGGAGATCGTTGTACCCCTCGGCCTTCAGCCGTGCCTGGGCATCCGCCTCACCCAGGCCCGGGTTCGGTCGTTGAATTCGGAGGCTGCGGCACCCGACCTCATGATTGGATTCGATCGATGTGTGCCTGGGGGGATGGCGCCTCGATATTGATTGAATATGGCTTCGCCTCGACTGCTGCTACCGCGAGACGATTGTACAGATCGCGCCGATGCGCGAGCGGCCACCAGTCGTAGAGGAAGATTTCAAGCGGTCGCCAATTAGCAACCCAGCCGAGGATCAGGAAGCTCTCTTCAGCCAATCCCTTGAACGCAGTTTCAGTCAGATGGCTCCCAGCCAGATGCGCGAGTAAAAAACAGACGGCAAGAATTGAGGCGCCAATTAACAGCGAGCGCCGGCCTATGCGGAAGAGTTCGTTTAGATCACGCTGAATGACGACGGCTCGACCACCGAAATAGCGATTGAATGCCTCAACGAACTCGCGCGATGCTCTTTGTTGTAATTCGTTGTCCGGAATGTGCACCACAATCTTGAACGGGCGGTTGCCGGGCATCTCTCGGGCCCAGCTTACGATGTACTCCTCAGCTTCATCGGCGAGGTCCTTTTCCCGAAAAGGGAAGGGATCCAGCGTATGAAACAGTTGTGCGATGTCGTTGACCCGAATTTCGATCAGGTTTTCCGCGACCCTGGATGTCGGCTCCGTGGCCATTTGGCTGCTGCCCCACATCGACCGTCTCTGCTGCAATTAACTGGGCAGAAACGCCTGAGTCAGAAGCGCCGCTAAAGATGCGACACCGTCGTCACGCGGTAGGTATGCATCTTGCCACTTTCGTTAATCGAGACATATTCGCCGGCGACGAAGCGCTCGTCGGCGAAATGATAACCGAGGTCGTCAGGCAGACTGGTTTCGCCGTCGTAGTGGAATCCCCAAGCGCCGCCCGGATGATGAACGAGATGACCAAGCTGGTCTTGCTCGTTTGGGCGTTGCCGCGCAACCCTGCAGGCCTCGCGATGCGCCCGCCAAAGTTTTGGATCGATACGGCCGTCGGCATCGACCGGTGCTACGAAGATGTAGGCGACTTCCGCATCGCCTTCGGGATGACCAGGCTCGCGGGCCAGCACGATTCGAATTTGACGGAACTGTGCGGGCAGCGAAGCATTCAGGATCGGCTTGCGTTGGGTCTTGGACATGTCGGTGTGCTCCTTTGGAATCGTGAGGGGTGAAGCCAATGGTTCGGTCGGGATCAGGTTTGCTCTGCCGCAGCCGCCACTGGCGCGGCCCTGGATTTCTTCAGGCTCTTGACGATGATCGTGATCAGTGGCACCAGCAACAAAGGCAGAGCGCTGTTGAGCGGATGTTGGACCATGCCGAGGAATTGCGAATGCATCGCCCTTGCCTCGATTTGCAACGCATCGACTGCCGAGCCGTGAATTTCGTTGGCAAGTTCGAGCTCGCGTCCCGCTGGTGGGCGCCCAGCAATCACGAACAGGACGGCAGCAATCACAAAATTGACCACGCCCAGGATTGCGGCTGCGGAAACCGCGCTCCAGATTTGCACTAGAGCAAAATAGGCCGCCAGTTCCAGCATCAACAGGCCGAAGGCCGCAATTAAAGCGGCAAATGCCCGCAAGCCGAGGCCGACCAGCATGTGCTTCATCCGGATCTCCGCAATAAGCCGGTCGGTTCGCCACAGCGCACGCAGGTTCTTGACGACATTCTCGCTGTTCACGTCAGTGTCTCCTCAGCATGAAGCCGATAACGACGCCAAGCGCGAAGGCCGACGCCATCGTTGCAATCGGGCGCTCCGCAATCAGCGTCTCGACATGATCTTCCTGTTCGCTCAGGGTCTCGCCGAGTTCGTTCAAGGCGGCCTTGATCTGGTCGGCGAGGGCGTCGGCGCGATTTTTGGCGTTGTCGAACAGCCCATCGCCGGTTGCGTTCAAGAGGCGCGATACTTCACTCTTGAGCGCCTGCAGTTCGTCAACCGTCTCGCTTGAACTGAACATCGCGTCCACCCGCATTGCTTCGTGCTGGAAGAATTCTATGCAAGCCCGCGGCGCAGCCCTTGATTTGGGTCAAGCGCGGCTTGCCCCAGTGCGCATTTTGCAACCTTGAGCGAGGTCAACGTGGCAATGGGGCCGCGGTTCTAGGAAGGAGGTGTTATGTGACTGAGGAATAACCAACTTGACGACCGCACCTCTATTAACGGCCACGGCAACGGGCGATGTCCTCGAATTGCGACCAGGCGGATCCTGGATTGCGGCCAATGTGGCGACGCTTGAACGTCTTTCCGAAGCCGTCGCGCCGCAGCTCGATCACTCCGGTACCCTTAAGCTCGACATGGCCGAGGTGCGCGAACTCGACACGTTAGGGGCCTGGTTGCTGGAGAAAATGTCGCGGCGCGCGACGTCGGCGGGACACCGTGCCGAAGTCGTTCGAGTTTCCGACAATTATGCCGGGTTGATCGAGGAGGTGCGTCAGGTCAATCGACGGGTGCCCGTGCCGGTCCCGGCGCGTAACTCGATCGCGGCGAAAATCAGCGATATCGGCCGCGCCACCATCGGTTCGGGTGAGGACGTGACCGCGTTCCTGCAGATGCTGGGCGCGCTGTGCATCGGGATCCTCGGCGTGTTGCGGCGGCCGCGATCGCTGCGGCTGACGTCGTTGGTCTATCAGTTTTACCGGGTCTGCTGGCAGGCGATCCCGATCGTGGTGCTGATCACCTTCCTGATCGGCGCCATCATCGCCCAGCAGGGCATCTTCCATTTCCGCAAATTCGGCGCGGATTCCTATGTTGTCGACATGGTCGGCATTCTGGTGTTGCGCGAACTCGGCGTCCTGATCGTCGCCATCATGGTCGCTGGCCGCTCCGGCAGCGCTTACACCGCCGAGCTCGGCTCGATGAAGATGCGCGAGGAAATCGACGCGTTGTCGACCATGGGGCTGGACCCGATCGAGGTCCTGATGCTGCCCCGGATCATCGCGCTGGTCTGCGCACTGCCGATTCTCACCTTCATCGGTTCGATGGCCGCACTTTATGGCGGTGGCCTCGTCGCTTGGTTCTATGGCGGCATGGGGCCGGCAATCTTCATTGCACGGCTGCATGAGGCCGTGTCCGTCACCCATTTCGAGGTCGGCATCATCAAGGCGCCGTTCATGGCGCTGGTGATCGGCATTGTCGCCTGCAGCGAGGGCCTTCGGGTGAAGGGAAGTGCCGAGTCGCTGGGCAAGCAGACCACTACTTCGGTTGTGAAGTCGATTTTCCTGGTGATCGTGCTCGACGGGCTGTTTGCGGTGTTCTTCGCATCGATCGGAATGTAGCGATGCAGGAAGTGGAAGGACAGTTAGCGATACGCGTGCATGACCTGGTGGTCGGTTTCCGCCGCCATGTCGTGATCGATCATCTCGATCTTGATGTACGCCGAGGCGAGATCCTCGGCCTGGTCGGCGCTTCCGGCGGCGGCAAGTCGGTGCTGATGCGAACCATCATCGGTCTGATTCCGCGCCAGGCAGGCGAGATCGAGGTGATGGGGGCGCCGATCGGCGACCACGACCGGGCGACCAGGAGCGCTGCCGGACGCTGGGGCATCCTGTTCCAGCAGGGCGCGCTGTTTTCATCGCTCACCGTGCGGCAAAACATCCAGTTTCCGCTGCGCGAAAATCTCGTGCTGTCGGATGCGCTGATGGACGAGATTGCCACCGCCAAGTTCGAAATGGTCGGACTCAAACCGGAAGACGGTGACAAGTTTCCGTCCGAATTATCCGGCGGCATGACTAAACGGGTAGCGTTGGCGCGCGCGCTCGCGCTCGATCCCGCGATTGTGTTCCTTGATGAGCCGACCTCAGGCCTCGACCCGATTGCGGCCGGCGATTTCGACGCCCTGATCAAGACATTGCAGAAGACGCTGGGACTGACGGTGTTCATGGTGACCCATGACCTCGCCAGCCTGAATACCGTTTGCGATCGCGTCGCGGCACTGGCCGACGGCAAGATCGTGGCGATCGGACCGATGCGCGAACTGCTTCAATCCGAGCATCCCTGGGTGCGGGCCTATTTCCACGGCAAGCGATCACAGATGCTGCAACCCCAAGCGAGCTAGACCATGGAAACCCGTGCACCCTTCGTCATCGTCGGCGCCTTCGTGCTTGCGGCGATCGCCGCTGTGTTTGGCTTTGTTTACTGGCTGCACAACGCCGGTGGTCTCGGTCCGCGCGCAACCTACCACGTCCAGTTCGAAGGGTCGGTGCCCGGGCTGTTGGTCGGCGCTGCGGTGCTGTTCAACGGCATCCGGGTCGGCGAAGTCTCCGAGCTCGTCCTCGCGCCCGGCAAACCGCGTGGCGTCAACGCGACCATCTCGGTGGCTTCGACGACGCCGGTACGCGCCGACACCAAGGTCGGTCTGGAATTCCAGGGCCTGACCGGCGTTCCCGTCATCACACTGGAGGGCGGCATGCTGGTCGCTAACTCCGGCGAGGTACCGACGCTTGTTGCCGAAGCCGGGGCCGGCCAGGGCATGTCGCAGGCCGCCCGCGATGCGTTGCGCAAGGTGGATTCGGTGCTGACGGAGAATTCTGGGGCGCTGAAGGACACTATCGCTAATTTCAGGGTCTTTTCGGAAGGCCTGGCCCGCAACACCGGCAAGCTTGATGGCATCGTTGCCGGCCTCGAACGCATGACCGGTGTGACCGCGCCGCCGGCAAAAATCACCCATGATTTGCGCGCCCTGCCAAATCAGGGACCGGCGGGCAAGACTGTTGGCGCCCAATGGGCGATCCCGGAGCCCACCGCGGTTGCGATGCTGGAGACGCAACGGTTCCTGTTCTCCCCGCCGCAGGACGTTCCGGGGTTTGCGGAAGCGATGTGGGCCGACTCGCTTCCGAAACTGTTGCAGGCAAGGTTGATCGAGAGCTTTGAGAATTACGACCTCGTGCACGCGCCGCTGCGCATGGCCGATGTTGCACAGACCGAATTCCAACTTCTGATCGACGTCAGGCGGTTCCGCATCGCCGTTGATTCGAAGCCGGCGGCCGAAATCGCATTGTCGGCGAGGATCGTCGACAAGAACGGCAAGATTGTCGCCGCACGCCTGTTTGAGGAAAGTGAGAAATTCGATCAGGTCGCGCCGCCGGAAGCCGTCGCCGCGTTCAGCGATGCATTTGGCCGGATTGCCAAGGACATGATCTCCTGGACCGTGCAGGCTCTCTAAGGGCCGTTCCGGCTTGCGATGGGGTTAGTCAAGCCGGTTCCGTCATTTCCGAAGCGAGCCGATATAGGCAGCGATATCGCCGGCTTCATTTCGGCTTAGCGGGAAATTGGGCATCTTTGGATGGGGATCGAGCAGAAAGAACGCGAGCTTCTCGGGGCTGAAATCCGATCTGTTCGCAACTGCGGAGAAGGGAGGAACGTCTGCGCTCGCTTGTTTCTGTCCGCCATCGACAACGTGACATGAAGCGCACCAGCGCTTTGCGAGTTCTGCACCGCGATTCGCGTCGGCCGCCTTTGCCGGCGACAGGATCAGACTTGCCGTGCCGGCAAATACGAGCAGATATTGGCCCAAAGCCATCTGCGCGGGACGGATCTTTTGCATCTGAACCGATGAGTATTGCGGTCGTATCATTCGATTACCTTTCTAGGCGCTGCCCAACACCGGTGGTCAAGCAATCCTACTACTATTCGCGGGCTCGGCGTAGAACCGTTCCAGCGCGTCGCTTCCCGCCCAATTTTTCAAGTCCACTATGTGGCCTGAGCTCCTTGAGCATGCGTCAAGTCCGCTTCGAGCCAAGCCTGACATACTACCTGTTGATTTCGCTCAATTTGATGCTGTTCTTCCATGTTAGCGTTGATCCTATTGACCGAGTTTTTCAGATGTCAGCCAGCCAAATCGCAAAACTCCATTTCGAAGCAGCCATTTCGACCGCCGAAGCGGCGAACCTAAATGTCGATACCGTCTGTCGCGCATTGCTAGGGTTGGTTATTTCAAAGTATCTCCAAAGCAGGACTCTTTCCGACGTGCAGTCCGAACTGCGCTTCGTCGC
The DNA here is from genome assembly GCF_011516645.4 of Bradyrhizobium septentrionale. Classification (NCBI taxonomy): domain Bacteria; kingdom Pseudomonadati; phylum Pseudomonadota; class Alphaproteobacteria; order Hyphomicrobiales; family Nitrobacteraceae; genus Bradyrhizobium; species Bradyrhizobium septentrionale. Next base: position 409,092 of record NZ_CP088284.1, read on the forward strand.
TGAAAATTGCGATCCCGACACGGATTTCATGTTTATGCGGCCATAGTTCAACCGCGCCACACACGTTTGGCGGGCTCTATTGACCCAGGTCAAATCCGGGTCGTCAATACGTTCTACCAATGGTGAGTTCGGAGCTTTCAGGAGAGATGCGTTTCCCTGGGCCCCGAGTTCGACGAGGCCCGCTCTCTCATGTGACCAATCATCTTTGAAGGCTGACGGAAATGACGAAGCCGGTGTCCGATAAAGCACAAGTGACCCTGGAGTACCCCGACAAGTTTTATAGTGGCACATTTGAACGATCCTCCCGTTTTGAGGTTTCGTTCGATGCGACCGGCTTATTGCGTCTGCTCGAACATCCGGGTTCTGAAGACGTGCGGAAATCCGTTCACATCCACATTAACTATGGTCTGTTTTCAGACATCTTGCAGGAATCGTGTTTGCAGGTGCCTAACATTCCGAAAGACGAGATTCATCTGGAGCAACTTCGCCGAGCCGTGTCCGCATTCGAACAGTCTCTGAGAGTCGTGCCAGCCGAAGCTGCGAGGTGATGTTGGGTGGTACGTGCGCCCGCAACCGGCAATGGCGGTCGGGCGTGGGCGATTCCTGCGCATCGGTGACGGCCAGGGTACCGCGCCGCGATTTTCGAGCGGATGTGAACCAGCATCGCGTGGCGCAAGGGAGAGGCGTCGTCCCCTCTATGCCGAGATGGTGGTGATTCTCGCCGAGCTATGGAGCGACAACTTGTGGCGCAAAGTAGACACTACTCGGATTGGCGTCGTCGGATCTCTGAGTGCCGGCAGCGTCAAGAAGGAGCGTGCGCTAGAGAAGTCATTTTCAGCTCGTATGCAGCCGTCGTGCGTTTGAATGGCTAACGCTTCGACGAGCGGCGGTCGCACGAAAGAAAGACTGCGATGAAACGAGTCTTGCTTGTACTGACAATGGGTCTCCTGTGGAGTACCTTCGCCCACGCGCGCGCTGAGGAGCAGCGAGATGGCAAAGAGATGTTGCAACAGCTGTGCGCCCGCTGTCACTCCATTGGCAGGACCGGCAGAAGCCCGAACAGGCAAGCACCGCCGTTTCGCAGCTTTAGCGAAACGAAACTTTACGACAGCGACTTCTTGCAACGACTGCAAGACGGCTATAGCAGCATCCACCCTTCCATGCCGACCTTCCGCTTCAACAGGGAGGATGCGGAGGAGGTGCGCAACTACATGAAGTCCATTCAGGAACCATACAAGGCGAAATAACCACCAAGTCGCGGCAGGACTCGGAGCTGGGCTCCATCTTGATTGCTGCGATAATACCTAGAGGCCGGCGATCAAATTCGCGCGCCGCGGATCCTCGACGAGGAGGCAATACGGATCCAGTCCTGATTTTGAGTAGATCGAACCGGAAAGATTGGATCTAGTTGATCTATCTCAACGCGAGTGCAGGCGAATAGGAAGACATAACAACGATGGAGGATCAGGTGTCGGCGGATGAAACATGTTGTTTTCATCAAGGAAGCGTCAACATCGGTAGCCGGAGTTATAATGATCGATTCGGGCGCGAGGCGCGAAACCAAGAGACGATCGGGCAGTTGCGTCACACTCCAATGGAGAAGAAATCCCGTGCGTGTATTTGTCCTTGCCACCATGTTACTCGCGTCGTCGAGCCTCGGCTCACTCGCTCAGGAGCAGGGCAAGGCGTTGCCTGCAGCCCCGCAAGCCGGAACATCTGTCCAGACTGACCAAAACGCCGCGCCACAACCGGATCAACGAACTGGCCGTGATCAACCGAAGACTCACGACCACGAGGTGGGCGAAGGACCGAAAACGCGCCGCGACGACGGCGAACGTATGGGCCGCGACACCCGCGAGATGGGACACAGCGGGATGATGCGTCGCGGTGACACCGACCGCTTGGGCGGAAACGACCGTGAGATGGGTGGCGGCGGAATGATGCGTCGCAGCGACGGCGACCGTATGAACCGTGATGAACGCGAAAAGAGCCAGGACTCGAGAATGTATCGCGACCGCGAGACCAGCCGCGATCGGGAGCCGGATCGCGGACGATACTCGGATCGCGGCGATCGGGATTGGGACCGAGCGGACCGAGATAGGGACAACAGGGGGTACGTCGATGCAGACCAACCCCGGCGCCGCGTGAAAGTCTGCTTCGAATTCGAAAATGGCGACGAATAGTGCCGTTACAGATAATAAGGCGCTACTGAGTGGAAACGGTCTCAGCGCGCCGCGCTCCGTTTTCGGGGCGCAGTGCTTCGTCCTTGGCGAAGTTGAAATCACTAAATCCGTGTCGGTCTGCACTAGCGCCGAGCAGGAGATAAGCAGGCCCCGGCGAAAACCGGCACAACATCCCGACGCTATTTCCGTCTCGGTCTTGCTGCGGCGGCGCACGGATCAGCGTATCAACGATCCCTTGCCGGACCTGGAACAGATTCTTAAAGAGGTTCCAACATGCAACTATCCAATTCAACCAAGGGCTACGGCGCGATCCCCCAGGCGCTGCATTGGCTGACGGTCTTTCTCGTGGCTCTCGCTTGGGCGCTTGGGACCTTTGACGATGTGCTGCCCAAGGGCGGGCCGCGGGAGTCCGGTCTATTCGTTCACATTTGCGCGGGAATAGTCATCCTGTGCCTTCTCGTAGCGCGCCTAACCTGGCGGTTGGTCGACCCGCCGCCGCCTGAGGCTACCGAGTTTGGCAACTGGATGGGAAGGTGGCTGGATCCTGTCACCCGGATCGCGCACTTCAGCCTATATGCGTTGCTGGTAGCGGTCCCAGTCGCTGGTATCGTGCTTCAGTTTGCACGGGGCGATGCGTTGCCGCTATTGGGCTTTGCCGAAATTGCGTCGCCATGGCCAAAGGACCGTGCCTTCGCCCATAACGTGAAAGAGGTGCATGAAACTCTCGCCCATGCATTGGTGGTTCTCGCGGCATTCCATGCTGCCGCTGCACTAGTTCACCACTGGATATTTAGGGACCGCACGCTCGTTCGGATGCTACCTCATTCCGAGTGATGATGGGTAACGGAATGGTCCACCCAGTGGCGAGCGAGACGCGTTCAACTCTGTGGAGCTGTTCTTATTGATAGGTGCGTGATCATGGGAATCGAGCGCGTGACGCCGATGCTCAAGTGCGATGCCTGCGGTGTCGAATTTCAGGCGCGTGGCCTCCGCAGAGAATTCGGAGAGGCAGTACATTCTAACAGGTGATGACCGTAACGCCGCTTCAGGGCGTTAGCAGGAGAATAAGATGAGCCGCCTTCACGCGCACCCCGAGAACCATCTCGTCGATCGGATCGGATGGCTCAGGGCCGCCGTCCTGGGAGCAAATGACGGCATCATCTCGACTGCGAGCCTGATCGTCGGTGTTGCAGCCGCAGCTGCGACACGAAATGATGTCCTGATCGCAGGTATTGCGGGATTAGTGGCTGGAGCGATGTCGATGGCGGCCGGCGAATATGTCTCCGTCAGTTCGCAGTCGGACACCGAGCAGGCCGATCTTGCACGTGAGCGCAAGGAGTTGAACGAAAACTCCGCATTCGAACTCGACGAACTTGCCGAAATCTATGTTAGGCGAGGTGTCGATAAGTCCCTGGCGCGGCAGGTGGCCAAGCAACTGATGGCGAAGGACGCGTTGACGGCTCACGCGCGCGACGAACTGGGGATCTCGGAAATCACCGCGGCGCGTCCGGTCCAAGCCGCGCTAACCTCGGCTGCAATGTTTGCGGTGGGCGCCGCCATGCCGTTGCTGATGGTTATCGTGTCGCCTGGTAGCGGCCTGGTACCGATTGTGTCCGCGGCATCGTTGGCCTTTCTCGCCGTCTTAGGAGCGATCGGGGCAAAGGCGGGGGGCGCAAACATTCTGAGAGCCACCATCCGTGTGACGTTTTGGGGCGCCTTCGCCCTGGCGCTGACCGCCGGCATTGGAAAGCTGTTCGGGACGGTGGTCTGAAATTCCGGCTAAGGCGACTTCGCGCGTGCAACCTGGTATGGCTCCGGTCGGGCAGTCGCACGCTTGTGTGAGGGCGTTTGAGATGCTTGCTGGCTTCTTCGTGCGGACACTGTTGGTGTTGCTGCCGGCTTTCGGTCTTGGCCTCGGCTTTGTCTTGCCGTTGCTCGGACAGCCGGCATGGCAGGATCGCGTCTGGGGAGCGTTCACTGTTCCGGTTCTGATCGTCCTTGTTTACGACATTGTTGCAAGTGTGCGACGCGGTGAGGTCGGCCTCGATATCGTAGCGGTCCTGTCGATGGCGGCAGCGCTCGTCGTCGGAGAGGAGCTCGCCGCGGTCGTCGTCGCGCTGATGTATGCCGGTGGGCAATTCCTCGAAGCGTTTGCCGAACGCCACGCGCGCCGCGAGATGACGGCGCTGCTGGCACGGGCACCTCGAAGCGCTGTTCGATACCGGGCCGGTGGTCTCGAAGAAGTCGACCTGGATCTGATCGTGCCAGGCGACCGCTTACTGATCCGGCAGGGCGATGTGATCCCGGCCGACGGGATAGTGGCGAGCGGGCTTGCGGTCCTCGATCAATCCGCGCTCACAGGTGAGCCGATCCCTGTCCAGCAGCACGCCGGCGATCAGGTGATGAGCGGATCCAATAACGCCGGTGAGGCGTTCGATCTCACAGTATCGCACCGCGCCGCTGAAAGCACTTATGCCGGCATCGTGCGCCTGGTCGATGGAGCGCAGCGCGCCAAGGCGCCGATGTCGCGACTTGCCGATCGCTTCGCGATCGTCTTTCTCGGGGTCACCGTACTCATCGCCGCCGTCGCCTGGTTCTTCACCGGCGATCCGGTTCGCGCGGTCGCTGTTCTCGTCGTTGCGACGCCGTGCCCGCTTATTCTGGCGGTGCCGGTCGCCATCGTTTCCGGGCTTTCTCGGGCAGCGCGACATGGCATTCTGATCAAGGGAGGTAAGGCAATCGAGGCGCTCGCGCGCGTTAATTCGCTGGTCCTTGACAAGACCGGCACGCTTACCGACGGCAGGGCGAAGGTCGTGGCCGTTAACGTTTCGGACGGTGCCGATCCCGACGAGGTGTTACGCCTTGCTGCCTCGCTTGATCAGGCGTCCAAGCATATCATCGCCCAGACCATCGTTGCCGAAGCGCAGGGCCGCCTGTTTAAACTCGCGCTACCGTCTGACGTCGTCGAAACTCCTGGCGAAGGCGTCCGGGGCGTCGTTGAGGGACGATCCATCGCGGTCGGTGGGATTCAATTCGTGATGTCCAAATTGCCGCAGGGAACCGAAAATCGCCTCCAGGCAAAAAAAGTTGCCGGCGCGGTCATTGTTGCTGTTGCCATCGATGGCCATTTTGCGGGCGAGATAAGGCTGGCTGATGAACTGCGGTCGGGCACACAATTGCTCCTGCAGCGGCTGAGAATGCTGGGAGTACAACGGATTGTTCTCGCAACGGGGGATCGGAGCGAGGTTGCGGACGCCATTGCTGCAGGCTTGGGAATCGACGCGGTACGCTCGGGACTGACGCCGGATCAAAAAGTTCTCGTTGTGCTCTCCGAGCGGAAAAATGGTCCCGTCATGATGATCGGCGACGGCGTCAACGATGCGCCGGCGCTGGCCGCTGCCGATGTTGGCGTGGCAATGGGCGCGAGAGGTGCGGCTGCATCCGCCGAAGCCGCCGACGTCGTGATCTTGGTCGACCATCTCGACCGCATCCTGCCCGCCATGCAGATCGCCCGACGTTCCCGCTTCATCGCGCTGGAGGGTGTCATTGCCGGGATAGGGCTCTCACTGATCGGAATGGTGGCCGCCGCGTTGGGCTATTTGACGCCGGTAGAGGGCGCGCTGATCCAGGAAGCAATCGACGTCGCCGTTATCCTAAACGCTCTGAGAGCTCTGGGTGATGGGAAATTGTCTTAGTCACTGCGCCAATAGAGCGCGAGACCATCATGAACGAACGGCAGGTTCTGGCGCGAAGCGGTCGTTGTGGATTTCTCGATAGCCCCCGCGAACTCGACCTAGGCCGAACAACTTCCATCTCGATCGATGGGTCGACCTGAATTGGAGCCAATTCAAACACGTGTAGAAATTTTCTCCCAATTGCTTACTCGCGCGAATGAACCGAAACTGAAGTCTCAGGCTGGGCATGCATATCGCGTTGCAAAACAAGGAAAAGCTGGCGCACCCGACACGATTCGAACGTGTGACCTTTGCCTTCGGAGCAATTTAACTTGCTTATCCGAATGTTGCGATAGGGCACGCCATGGTACGCCATCCACCTGTAATAACTAGATATTCCCAACGGCGCAAGCGACGTTCCTATCCGAAAGTTCGACGCGATTTCCGTCCGCCTGCTTACGCAGTGCTTACGCGAGAGATCCGGCTGCGGACGGAGCAAACGCATGACTAAGGTCACGAAAAGGGTCGTCGACGCCGCCGAGGTCCGAAAGAAGGACTACGTCATCTGGGACGAAGAATTGCCAGGTTTCGGAGTCCGCATCTTCGCGTCAGGCAAGCGAAGCTACGTCATCCAGTATCGGGCCGCGGGCCGCTCGCGCCGCTTCACCATCGGACTACATGGCATTTGGACGCCCGAGACAGCCAGGCAAGAGGCGAAAGTCCAACTCGGCCGCGTTGCTAAAGGCGACAACCCCGCCGAAGAGCGCCAACTCGATCACAAAGCGATCACCGTCAAGGAACTCTGCGACCTATATTTTGCCGACTTGAAGGCGGGTCTCATACTCGGAAAAGGAGGGAAACCCAAAAAAGCTTCAACGATCGTAACCGATACCGGCCGAATCCAACGCCACATCATTCCGCTGATAGGCGCCCGCAGGGTCAAAGACCTCACAAAGGCTGACATCAACAAGGTCCTAAAAGATATCATGGCCGGAAAGACGCGGGTTTCGGTCAAGACCAAGAAGTTGCGCGGAAAGGCCATTGTCCGAGGCGGTGCAGGAACGGCCACACGCACAGTCGGCCTTCTGGGCGGCATCCTCACCTATGCTGTCGAAGCCGGCATCATCGAGACCAACCCCGCCCATGGCATCCGCAAGCCGAAAGACAATGTGCGGAAGCGGCGGCTCTCGGAGGCGGAGTACCGAACATTGGGCCAGATGCTGCGCGATGCCGTAGGCCTGGAAAAGTACATCATGACTGTCGACATCATTCGCCAAATCGCGCTCACCGGTTGCCGGCGCAGCGAAATCATCGACCTCAAATGGACAGAAGCCGACACCGAAGCGAGTTGCTTGAGATTGGATGACAGCAAGGAAGGCGAGTCGATTCGTGCTATCGGTTTGCCAGTGGTCGAGTATCTTGAACGACGCCGAACCACTGCTCGTGCCACATACGTGTTTCCTGGCCAAGGCGAAGATAATGCATTTGGAAGCTTCCCGAACCACTGGAAGCAGCTATTCAAGGACTCTCCGCTTGCGGACGTAACGCCGCACGTTCTTCGTCACAGCTTCGCGAGCATCGCCAACGATCTCGGTTTTACCGAGGTGACCATCGCGGCCCTGGTCGGCCATGCCAAGGGTTCGGTCACAAGCAAATACATTCACGCGGTTGACACGGCCCTTATCATGGCTGCGGACACGATCTCTGGGTATATTCAAGGACTCCTTGACGGCATCGAGTTTAGGCAGACGGCCTATGCATTGGATCGCTCCTCACGAAAAGCCGCCCTGGTTCACTTCCTGAAGAGGGCTTCGGTGGGTGACCAAGACTCGACTGAAGAGGAGCGCCGCTTGGCTGCTTAGTGCATGCACTCCTGAATCACCGGCCGCAGATCAGCCCATTTGATGTCCGATTTCATCCCGAAAGCAGCGGGAACGCAGACGGGTCAAGAGCTAGCCCGTCTTATTCGTCAGAGTGCGCCTGAGAGGCTGGCGAGCGTGGTGTAAAGCGCTGATGCGGCGTAGGATTCGGTTGCGAAGCCAACCCCATCACCTCAACCGCGAACGCCACGCCCGCCATGACCGACGATACGATTCTGCCCTTCTCGTTTCCAGCCGTTCACGCCAAGAAAGTCACAGCTGCCTTCGATGGCGGTCGGCTGACCTCGAACGGGGGCGTGATGCTTCTGGCGATGGCCGAGCGGCGTCTCGGCTTGGCCGACAATTTGGCCCGGGTGTTCCCGGATCGGCGCGATCCGACGCGGGTCGTGCACAGCCTTGTCGATATGTTCCGCGCGCGCATGTTCGCGATCTGCTGCGGCTACGAGGACGCCGACGACCTCGATCATCTGCGGTCCGATCCCGCATTCAAGCTGGCCTGCGGACGGCTGCCGGACACGGGTCGCGATCTGTGTTCCCAACCGACGCTGTCGCGGCTGGAGAATGCTCCGCGCCTGCGCGACGTGATCCGACTGACCTACACTTTGGTCGACGCATGGATGGATAGCTACCCGCGCGAGCCGGCATCCGTCACGCTCGACATCGATGATACCTGCGATGTCGTCCACGGCCATCAGCAGCTCTCGCTGTTCAACGCTCATTATGACGAACGCTGCTTCCTGCCGATCCACGTCTACGACACGGAGAAGAGCCGGCCCGTGGCGGTCGTGCTGCGGCCCGGCAAGACGCCGGGCGGCGTCGAGGTGCGTGCCCACCTGCGCCGCCTGATCCGGCATATCCGGACGCGGTGGCACAACACGCGAATTACGTTCCGTGGCGACGGGCACTATGCCCGGCCGGAGGCAATGGCGTGGTGCGAGACCAACGGCATCGACTACATCTTCGGTCTGTCCGGCACCAAGCCGCTCGCCAGAAAAGTCGACGAGGCCGCCGACGACATCCGCACGCGACGCGCCATCGAGAACCTGCCGGTTCTGCGCGGCTATACCGAGACGCGCCACAAGGCAAAGTCCTGGGATCGCGAACGGCGTACCGTCGCCCGTATTGAGGCGACGATGCTCGGCCTCGACATCCGTTTCGTCGTCACCAGCCTCGATGTCGGTTCGGCCGAGTGGATCTACGACAGCCTGTATTGCGCACGCGGCCAAGCCGAGAATCTGATCAAGCTGCATAAGACACAGCTCGCCTCCGATCGCACCAGCTGCCGTTCGGCGCTCGCCAATCAAGTCCGCCTCGTTCTCCACACCGCCGCTTAATGGCTGATGCTGACCGTGCGCGACGCGATTCCCAAAGCCCGGGAATTGGCCACAGCCGAGTTCGCGACGCTGCGTCTTCGTCTCTTGAAACTCGCTGCCCGTGTGGTCGAGACCGCGAGCCGCATTCGCCTTGCGTTTGCCGCGGCATGTCCCGAAGCCGACCTGATCCGCGGCTTGCCAGGCGCGCTGCTGCCGCTCGGTCCTTGACCGGCGGGGCGTCCGCCCCCCGTTCGCCCAACCTACACCTCAAGCGCGTTGCAAAGTACGGGTCGGTCAGGCGGTGAAAAGCCGAAGGCAATCCCGCGCGCCTCGTCAGAGCAGATGTGCGGCCACATCAATCGGACTAAAAAAAGCACTCTCACGAATAGGACGGGCTAGCTCGACATTACCGGCGAAGATGCGGAAGTGTGGTCCCTTGTCGGAGGGGTTCTCGACCCGCACCAGCTTGGCTTTGGCATTGAGGGCGAGGGTGCGAACCGTGCCGGTGAAGCCGTTGCCGGTCGAGGTGAAGGTGCCGATGGTCGCCATTGTCGTGTCCTTTTTCAGTTTCCGGGCCACGCCCATCGCGGCCTCGATGGCTGGCGACAGACCGGAGGCGGTCGACCCGCACCCCGCAGGGGCCGGCACGCAGTAGAGGGCAGCCAGGGCACGACTTTCTTGTCTTGCGCGAGGAATGGACGCGCAGCGGTCCAGGGGAAGAAAGTCGTAACCGGCTGTTGCGGGGATAAGAGCGAGGCGGCGCTTAAGCGACGCCGCCCTTCGGTCAGACATGCCAATCAAGGACGACGTGGGTGTGCCAGAAGAAACGGCCAAGAACACGAACTGCGATCATCGAAACCTTGACCGAGGAAAGAACCCGATCACCGCTCACCGCACATCTGACAATTCCTCAAGCTTGCTGGTCGAGGCCCGAAACCGCTTAACGTGACAAGCATGGTGGAGCAGATGGTGAAACTCGCCGCGAAATTCGACGTTCCTTTCGATCTTCCGCTGGCAACCCTTTGAGTCCCCCGGCAATCTGGTCGAGGAAGCATTCGCGCGCCATCGTGCTGACGTGATGAACTCATCTGGAGGCAAAACACCGCCATTCTGTCGATGTTGATCATTTTCGCGATGCAGGCCTTCTCGGTCCTACCCGAGACGTCGATTCGAGCCCGTCCGCGAAACACAGCCTTACCATTCTTTTGGCCTGGGCACTCCCGATGCTGGCCCAGCAGCGAAATTGAGCTGGGTCCGACATAAGGTCGACTGCTATCGCGTAGCCGCTGAGGTCACCCAGCCCCCTGCGCGATCGCCATCGGCGTCCGCTCGTCCTTCTCCAGGTGTCCATCCACAATGTGCAGCCGTCTATGCATTTGCGTGGCAAGGTTGACGTCATGCGTCACTGCTACGACCGTCTTGCCGTGCTCCGTAACGAGATCGCGCAGCATTTCGAATACTTGCATGGTCGAGATGGAATCGAGGCTGCCGGTCGGCTCGTCCGCAAGGATGACCGGCGAGTCATTCGCGAGCGCGCGAGCCACGGCTACCCTCTGACGCTGGCCGCCGGAGAGCTGATCTGGACGTTTGCGAAGATGATCGCCTAGGTCCAAGGAGTTGAGCAGTTCCATGGCTCTAGCCGAGATCGCCGCTTGGGAAAGCTTGCCGAGTGCACGCATCGGCAGTGCGACATTTTCCGTAATCGAGAACTCCGGCAGCAGGAAATGAAACTGAAATACGAAGCCGAACTGGGTCAGCCGCATATGGGCGCGTTCCTCCGCGCTCATTGCCGTAGTCGAGCGATTGTTGACCAGGATATCGCCGCTGCTAGGAAGATCCAGCAGACCGAGCATATAGAGCAACGATGACTTGCCCGATCCGGACGGACCTGTGATCGCGATCAGCTCGCGCGCGCCAATCGACAAGTTCAAGTCGCGAACCAGCGTCACCGGGGCGATGCCTGGCAGCACCTTTGTCGCATTCCGTGCTACGATAAGCGCTGCCGTCACGTCGCGCCCCTGATGATGTCGACGGGGTTGACCTCTGCGGCCGCGCGCGCGGGAAAGTATCCGGCGACAAGGCTGGTTGTCAGCGCGACCGAGGTGGCGATCGTGTAATGGGTAACCGAATAGAGCACTGGAAGATGATTGTGGTCCGAAAAGGAATCGTTGAACTCCAGTGAAGCCATTCCCCGCGTCAGGAGATAGCCAAATCCGCAGCCGAGTACCGCGCCGAAAAGCCCAATCGTCATGGCCGCAATCATGAAGATCGCCTTCACGGTGCGTTCCGTGAACCCCAGCGATTTCATGATTGCGATGTCGCGCGTCTTTTCACGTGTGATGGTGGATAAGATGCTGTAGGTGCCAAAGCTTGCGACCAGAAGAATGGCGCCGACGATCGTGTACATCAGGACGTTACGAATGGTGATGGCCGACAGCAGATCCTCCTGGGCTTCCTGCTAGGAGATCGATTTGTAGCCGGTCTGCTCGCCGATACGCTCGCTGATCAGGCGCGCCTCCATTGGCTCGCGCGCACGAACCCGAATCTCGTTCACGATCCCGATCTGATTCTCAAGGGTCTGCGCAGTGCGAAGCAGGACGTAGCCTGTCGTTGCGTCCGTGGCGCGGAAGCCGGAATGGAAGGTGCCCACTACGGTTGCGGTCACGGTGATACCCCTGGCAGAAACCAGCGTGACTTTCGAGTTGACGCGGGTGCCGATTTTGCGCGCAAGGCCATCGCCGAGCAGAATCGCGTTGGAGGCACGGTAGAGCGAGGTGAGGCTGCCCTCGCGTACGTGGGTCGCGAGATTGGACACGCTGCTTTCGGTGTGTGGATCAATTCCGATCACGGAGATCGTAAGATTGCGGCCCGCATAACGCATCATGGCCTTGGATTGCACCGAGGGGGTAAGGGCGGCCGCAACCCAGGTCTGTAGCGAGGCGATGGTCGCCATCGGGTTCTTGATGCCGGGCCGTCGAACCGCGGGCGTGAGACCGTGGATTTCTGCAGCGGTGTAGAGGAGGTCGGCGGGCTGGGGCGTCGGCTCACGCCGTTCGTCTGTGAGGGAGATGTGGGGGAGCGCGTCGAGCAGTGTTGAGATGAAGTCGTTCTGCGATCCTTCCATCAGCGCGGCCATCATAATCGAGAAGCCGACGCCAATTGCGACGCCCGCCACCCCGACCAGCGTCTGGTGGATGCGGTATGTGATGTGCGTCCAAACGATGGCAAGGATCAGCTTCATAGTGAGGACGCATCCGTCGCCCGTACCTTGACATGACCACGTGTTTGGATGTTCGCGGTCGCGGGCGACGCCACCATCTCATTCTCTTCAAGGCCGTCGACGATTTCGACGTGGCCGGCGCCACGAACGCCGATCTCGACTTTGCGCGGTGTCGGGCGGCCGTCCTTGACGACCAGTACCTCGTTGCCAATCACGGCATTGGCAGGAACGACGATCGCATCCTGCTTCTCGCGTGCAACAATGTTAGCTTCCACGCTCATGCCGACGCGAAGTGGGCTGTCGTCGGGCAATCCGATCCGAACCCGGAAGGTTTTCGCGATGGGATCGCCGGCCGGCGTGATTTCCTTGATGAACCCTGAGAGCACCTTTCCTGCAAACGCGTCGGTCCGCAACAACGCTCTTTGTCCGGGTTCGATCGGGGGACGTCTTCCTCGTTGACCTCGGCGACGACCCAGAGCGACTTTGCAAGTGCGAGGCGATAAAGGATCGTGCCAGGATCCACCATGTCGCCGATCTCCCCGTCTTCCCGCAGTACCGTGCCATCCATCGGAGCGACTATTTCGTAGAATCTCAACCGCTGCGTCTGTGCGGCGATCTGGGCTTGGACGCGTGCGAGGTCGCTTGCGGCCCTCTGTTCCATTTGCGCGGTCGTCGCGCCAAGCGCAAACAAGTGGGATTGCCGTTCGAACTCATGGCGCCGGAAATTCTCCAGCGCTCGCAGGTCGTTGAGCGTGGCCTGTGCCTCAGTGTCGTCAAGCCGAGCCAGGCGGTCTCCTTTGTGAACCGCTTTGCCCTCGCATCTGCAGCGCTCTATGATACGACCGCGCACCAGGGGCGTGAGGCGCGACCAAGTTTCGGGCTCGACTGATCCGGTGGCATAAACGATCTCGGCCACCGGACCGCGAACGGCACGCGCGATCGCGATTTCGGGCTCGTGCAGATACCAGACGAGGATGGCGGCTAGGACAAAGACAAGGCCGCCGATCAGCTTCCGGCCACGTCCCGGCGGCCTTGCTTTCGCATCTTTCGCTTCCGTCTCCGCCGCCGGAAGCGTTCGCAGCTGCACGTTCATTTGGGATTCGGCCTCAGAGACAGTCATCGCAGCGCTTCCCGATCGAGGCCCGAAGATCTCGCCCAAGACGGTAGCGAGGATTGGTGTTTCCCACGTCAACGGCGCCGTCTTGAACGGCTGCATTCAGTTGAAGGGGGACCCACTCTTTAAAATCGCCGAGCAGCGTGTTCCCGATGCAGGAATGGGGAAGTGAAATCTCGAGCTGCGGCCGGGCGCTGGCGTTCGCCTGCCGAAGGTTGGTCTCCGCTGACGATCCCGACGCGCCGCCCGACCTTTGTTGACGATCGGAGCACACTCGAATCGGGTGCTCTTCGAGCAGCATTGGGAGTTCGTGCAGCGGCATCTCCCGGGCGGCGGTCGCTACTTCCAAGGGCATGATGTCGCTGCTATCGACAGCTTGCGATTTCACCCGATCGGATGCCCGTGCGCGGCAACGCAGCCACCAGAGATAGAGGCGCTCGATTCCCGTTCGGCCCGATGCGGCAGGTCGGCTTTCGTGACGATGCGGACAACTCTGCTGCGGCCATCGACAACAGGGGTGACGGTGATCCCGTGCTCTCGGTAGGACCTTGGCGGCCTGCCAGACGGTTGCAGTCGTGCCGACGGTGGTCACCGAAGAAATCATGATGTCGCGGCTTGCATGATCAGCCTCCAAAAACATGGTGACTATCTTGGCAGGATACAGCCTCGCGGGGATTGACTAGGATCAAAGGGAGCGCAACATACGAAGATAAAGTCTGCGCCACCGCGATTGCCAAGTGCCTACCAGTCATCTTCGTCCGTCTGGCGGAGTGCCTGCCTAGAGTATTGATGGATACGCTGAGGCGAACAGTTTGTGCGGATCGATCGTCTCAACGAGGAGATCCTGGAGATCGAGCGGGTGCCGTCCGGGATGTGGTTGGAATCTGGAGTGGGCAATCTCCGACATTGTGAAGCCATCTGATTACGCGGCGAGGTCAATTGGCTGATCGATGGGTTTGGTGGCCAGCGTTTTCCAGCCGTCGACCTTGCGCATGTTGATCTGGCCGGAAGCGAGCAAAGCCCAGAACAACATTGCCGCGGTGTCCGCTGATGGCAACACGGCCTGCGTCTTGATCCGTCGCTTGAACTCTTCGTGCAGCCGCTCGATTGCATTGGTGGTGCGTGCGCTCTTCCATTGACTCGGCGGCAGTCGCGTGAAGGTGAAGAGCCGGTCGCCGGCTTCCTGCCGGCTGTCGGCCACCGCACGATGCTTGAGCCGCCACTTGCGGATGAAGGCCTTGCGCCGCGCCTCGATCTCCTCGCGAGTCGCCCCGCAGATCATGTCGTTGTAGTCAGCGGTGATCTCCTCATGCAGGCGCTCGGGCGCATGCGCCAACAGGTTGCGGTGCTTGTGGACCGTGCAGCGCTGCACTGGCACGCCGTCCCATACCGCGGCGATCGCAGCCTCAAGCCCTGGCGCGCCGTCGACGATGAGGAACTCGGGCCGCCGCAGCTCACGCCGGATAAGATCGTCGAGCACGGGGCACGCCAGGCTTCGGTGCTCTCGCCACCCATACTCTTGATCGCGAGCAACACTTTCTGACCGTCCGCACGCACACCGATGATGACCAGCAGCGAGATAGCGGTCGCCTTGCGGTCGAGCCGCACCCGCACCACGGTGCCGTCGAGGATCAATCGCACGATCGGCTCCGCGGCCAGCGAGCGGGCATTCCAGGCGTCCCAGTCGCTCTTCACCTTGCGCCACACCCGGCTCACCGTGTCCTTGCCGACTGCGCCAGCGAACAGAGCGCTGAGCGCCCGGCGCACACGGCGCGTGTTGGTGCCGGCCAGGTAGCAGCTGGCGATCAGCGCGTCGGCGGCCAGCGTGCGGCGCTGGTAGGCCCGCAGCGATTGGCTCTTCCACTCGGTGGTCTTGCCGTCGGCCGTGTTGAGCCGCGCGCGCGGGACCGCGATCTCAATCGGCCCGAAGCTGCCGGTCAGCGACCGCGGTCGGCTGCCATGCCGATGCCCCGTAATGCCGGCCGTCCCCTCGCGGCTGGCCATCTTGATGCGTTCGTAGCGCGGGCGCGCAAGGGCCACATCGAGCTCGCTGCGGATCAATTCTTCAATGAATTCCCCCGCTCGTTCCCGCACCGCAGTTTCGATCGGATCGAACCAATCGTCGAAAAGCTGGGGAGCCGCCTCGTCTCCACACTGCGGCGAATGCGTCTTCGTGATATTGCTGCTCATGGCGTGGTCTCCGGTCCGGCGCTCCAACGCCGGATGATTCGAGGTTGATCACCTCGGAGACTACGCCACCTTCAATTCCAACCAACCCCGCGACGGGACCATCGAGCGCCGGCGGCGTGACTGACACAAACTGAATGATGCATGCCGGGCGGCTCGCGGCGATTCCTGGTTCGGTCTGCTCACGGCCACAGCGACTGTCGTGATGATTGCCGATGCCAAAGCGGTTACGTGACGCGAGTTTGCCGACTGGTTTGGATGGGTTCCTCGACAAACAGCTACGGGCGGGCACCTGAAGTTGCTTGGCATCAGCAAACGCCGAACTCCTAGTTGCGCACGCTGTTAATCCAATGGCGCTCGATCTGCGTTGACGGCGAATCGCAGCTGGGATGGATCATGAGTTTGGTCAAGTGTCGGCCGATGAAGGTGGCGATAGTGAATAAGACAGCACGCACGCTATGGGCGCTTTGGCTCATGGGGGCAGCTATAGGCCGATCCAAGCATCATAATCTCAGCCGCGCCGGCGCCGTCTCTGCAACCCTGAGCCGCTCCGACGGCACGGGCGCTACCGTCGTGTCGTCGGCGAGCCAAAAAGTGGAAGCTTGACTATATGCAGCAATCAAAGGGCCCGATTGACAGGCCGCGTCTCGGCCGCCCAATAACATTAGATCATACCGCAAGATCGCGTGACACTTGGTGTTTCAACGTCAAGCGTTCGATCATGAGTCGCCATCGGAAGATCCCCCTCAGGCAGATGTCCGAGTTCGGCACGAGAAGCAACCCTCTGAGTTTGAAGTCGTCATGTTTCGCCATGTCCAGCTGAAGACGTTATGTCCGAAATTGGACACTGAGGCTTAAGTATTTCGGCGCCGCGGCGAAAAGCACGTGCTCTTTCGCTCTTCAACCCGGATTTGTAAAGCTTCTTTGTGGCACGCGGATTGCTATGAGACGGTGAAGGATTTGTGGGGCCATGGCGGTCCCGCGGTGACCCGCCCGCACAGTCAGATGAAGCTTGTTCGACTGAGTCAACTCACCGCCATAGACGCTGCACTGTTAAGTGGTCCGGCCGAATGACGCTTGGTCGCGGAGGCGCCGCTGTCGTTATTCGAGCTGGTAGCTCTCTAAGTTGGTCGGATTCGATGAGCGTTCACGCGGCAGCTCTCGATCAAATCCTGACCAGTGCGGCAGGTCCAAGTCTCTATGGTACGGGCGCCTTGGGTGGAGCTGCTCAACCTACGCGACGGATTGGCTGAGCGATGAAGATAGTACATCAGTCTCCTCCGATGCGCACAGATGCTTACGGGCCAAGCGACAGTAGCAGGCAGCAGGCTGCAACTCCGTCAATTTATTCTAGCGTCTTTGTTGGTAGTGGTACGCTAGCCATAAGGTGCTTGCAGCTAGCAAAGGAGATGGGTCACGACATCCGCGCGGCGCTGTGTGCCGACGCTACATTCGCCGATTGGGCCGCTCGCGCCAATATCCTGTGTGTGGTGAGCGTTGAAGAGCTCTCCATGTTGCTGAAGGCCGAGCCGGTGGAATGGATTTTTTCCGTTGCTAATCCGTTCGTGCTGCCGCCGGAGGTGTTTGGGCGAGCCCGTCAAGGCGCTTTCAACTACCATGACGGTCCATTGCCGCGATATGCAGGAACCCATGCGACGTCCTGGGCGCTTCTTGCCGGGGAGACCGAACATGGCATCACGTGGCATCGTATCGCTCATGGGGTTGATACTGGTGAGCTGGTAGTACAGCGCCAAGTGTTGATTGCGCCGAGTGATACGGCATTGACGCTGAATCTCAGATGTTATGAGGCTGCTATCGAGGGCTTCCGCGAGCTTCTAACTGGCTTAACAAATGGAGAGCTCGGTGCTCGTCCGCAGGCGCTAGCGGACCGAAGTTTTTTCCCGAAACGTCGCCGCCCAGATGCTGCGGGTTGTCTGCGATGGGATCGACCAGCGCAGGGTCTGGCAGCGATGACACGTGCCTTGGACTTTGGCCCCTATCATGCCAATCTGTTGGGTCTGTCCAAGGTTTTTGTAGGCGATGACTTCGTCCCCGTCAGGCGCTTGGAGGTGACGGCCGGGAGCTCGGGCTTTGCGGCGGGGTCTCTAGTTGAAATCCACCCTAGCCATTGGCGTGTCGCGACAGGCACAGAGGATGTTGATGTTTGGTTTGGCAGCTCAGATGGTCAGGCTCTGGACGCGCGGACAGTCGCGAGGCGTTCTGGTTTCGATGTAGGCGGCCGCCTCCCGATTCTGAGCGATGACGAGGCCCGGAGCATAACGGTTGCGCATGAATTGTTGGCGCCTCGGGAGAGTTTTTGGCGAGGGCGGCTTGAGAAGTTCAAAACATACCAGCTTGCTTTTTTGCCGTCTGCAAAAGCTGCGGCTGGGCTCAGATGGCAGTCTAGTGCGTGGCGAATTCCAGAAGAGTTGCTTGGGCTGTCCCCCAGTGATCGCGCGGAATTCTTGCTAACTGCTTGGCTGGTCTATCTCGCCCGCATCACGGGGGAATCAGAGCTTCAATTGGGATGGACTCCCGCGCCGAATGGATCGCGAGCCGGCGTGAAAGCGCTCGAGGTGCTTGTTGCGTCTGTCGTGCCGATGGGAATTACCATCGACCTTGATAATGATTTCGTAGAGGCGCGCACGGCGGTCGCGGCAGAATTCGCTCAGCTGAATGAGCAGGATACCTTTGCGCGGGATCTTATTGCGCGATGCCCGACGTTGCGCGGTGTGGAGGCGCTACGATTGCGCCGTCCCTGGCCGGTTGGCGTTACGGTTACGGTAAATGGCGGATCTGCCACTGGTGATCTAGCGTCGAGCCCGATTTCTGAGGCGGCCCTGGCTGGTGAGGCGCTAACGTTTGAGGTTTGCGCTCTGGATGGGAGCTTCCGATGGCACTTTGATGCAAGTCGCCTGGAGCCCAATCAGATCGAGCGTATGACACAGCATTTGCAGAATTTGTTGTGTGCTGTGAAGGCTGATGCGCAGCAGCCGGTGGGGCGGGTTGAACTCTTGTCATCCTCTGAGCGGGCGTATGTGTTGGAGGCGCTGAACCGGACGGCGGTGACGTATCCTGAGCAGCAGTGCATCCATGAGCTGTTCGAGGCCCAGGTGCGCCGTGCGCCGGATGCGGTGGCGGTGGTGTGCGCGGAGGAGCGCGTCAGCTATGGCGAGCTCAATGCGCGGGCCAACCAGCTGGCGCATCATCTGATCGCAATTGGGGTGACGCCGGACCAGCCGGTGGCGATCTGCCTACAGCGCAGTCCGATGATGGTGGTGGGGCTGTTGGCGATCCTGAAGGCGGGTGGGGCCTATCTGCCGCTGGACCCGGCCTATCCGAGCGCGCGGCTGCGCCAGGTGCTTGCGGATGCGGCGCCGTCGCTGCTGCTGGCCGATGCGGCGGGACGATCGGCGCTGGGCGCCGATGCGCTACGCGATCTGACGGTAGTGGATCTGGCGGCGGCGAGCCCGGCCTGGGCGGCGCTGCCGGCCACCGATCCCGACCCGTGCGCGCTCGGCCTGACCTCGCGCCATCTGGCCTATGTGATCTACACCTCGGGCTCGTCAGGCACCCCCAAGGGCGTCATGGCCGAGCATCGGAGCCTGGTGCGTCTAGTGGCGGGGAACGACTTCGTCGAGATCTCGCCGCAGGACGTCTTTCTCAACGCATCCTCGCCGACATTCGACGCGACCACGTTCGAGCTCTGGGGAGCCTTAGCAAACGGTGCGAGTGTTGTGCTCTATCCTGAACGCTACCTCTCGACAGCAACGCTGGCCCAGATCATCCAAGATCAAGGCATCACCATCGCCTGGATGACTGCCCGGTTGTTCGATACCTATACCGCAGAGGGGCGCGGCACTGATCGGCTGCAGCAACTGCTGGTCGGAGGCGAAGAGGTCTCCGTCACTTCCGTTAGAGCATGCCAGAAGCGACATCCGACGCTGCGGATCTCAAATGCCTACGGCCCGACAGAGAACACCACCTTCAGTCTCTGCTATCCGGTGCCTGCTGGCTTTGATGGAGCCATTGTCCCGATTGGCCGTCCGATTGCGAACACGCGGGTGTACCTGCTGGACGGTCATGGTGCGCCGGTTCCGTTTGGCGCGGCGGGTGAGCTTTACATTGGCGGGGCGGGGGTGGCGCGCGGCTATCTGAACCGGCCGGAGCTGACGGCGGAGCGGTTCATCGCCAGCCCGTTTGTGGACGGCGACCGGCTGTACCGCACTGGCGATCTGGCGCGCTACCTGCCGGACGGCAATCTTGAGTTTTTGGGCCGCAACGACGACCAGGTGAAGATCCGCGGCTTCCGGATCGAGCCGGGGGAGATTGCGGCGCGGCTCATCGAGCATGCCTGGGTGCGCGATGCGGTGGTGGTGGCGCAGCAGGATGGCGCCGGCGAGAAGCGGCTGGTGGCCTATGTGGTGTGCGCGCCTGAAGCTCGATCGGATGAGCCGGATGGCGCTGGCGCTGAGCTGGCCGCGACGTTGCGGGCGCATGTGGGCGCGCACCTGCCGGACTACATGGTGCCGGCGGCGTTCGTGCGGCTGGCGGCGCTGCCGCTGACGGTGAACGGCAAGCTCGACCGCCAGGCGCTGCCGGCACCTGCGGATGAGGCGTATGCGCATCGCGCTTACGCGCCGCCGCAGGGCGAGATCGAGACGGCGCTGGCGCAGATCTGGGCCGAGCTTCTCGGTGTGGAGCGGGTCGGACGCCACGACCACTTCTTCGAACTGGGCGGCCACTCGCTCTTGGCGGTGCAGTTCTTGAGCCGGCTGTCGCAGGCGCTGGGTGTAGCGCTGCCGCTGGCGGCGCTGTTTGCCAAACCGGTGCTGGCCGATCTGGCGACGAACATTGTCGAGATGTTGAGCCGCTGCGGTCCGCAAGACCTGCCGGCGATTGTCGGCGTGTCGCGTGATGAACCGCTTGTGCTGTCGTTTGCGCAGCAGCGGCTGTGGTTTTTGGCGCAGCTGGATCAGGATAGCACGAGCTATCACGTGCCGCTGGCCTTGCGGCTGCGCGGCGTGCTCGACCGCCGCGCCTGGCGGCGCAGCCTTGACCGTGTGTTGGCGCGTCATGAGGCGCTGCGTAGCGTCTTTGTCGCGCCGGAGGGCAAGCCCTGGGTTGAGGTGCTGCCGCCGGATGCGGGGCTGCCGGTGCTCGAGCACGATCTGCGGGACAGGCCGGATGCGGACGCGGCGCTTTTGGATCTGTGCCGGGAAGAGGCGCGCACGCCGTTTGATCTGGCGCGCGGGCCGCTGATCCGGGGCCGCCTGATCCGCACCTCGGATGGGGAGCACGTGTTCCTGCTGACCCAGCATCACATTGTCTCCGATGGCTGGTCGCTGGGCGTCTTGGTGCGCGAACTCAGTCAGCTGTACCGGGCGTTCGTAGCTGGGCAGGACGATCCGCTGCCGCCGCTTGCGATCCAGTATCCGGACTATGCCGCCTGGCAGCGGCAGTGGCTGTCGGGGGAACGGCTGCAGCGCCAGGCGCAGTATTGGCGCAACAATCTATCTGGCGCGCCGGCCCGTCTGGCGCTGCCGACAGATCGGCCTCGGCCGGCAGAGCAGTCGTTTGCCGGGGCCAACCTGCCTGTCGTGATCGATGCGGATCTGACGCGGGATCTGAAGCGGCTGAGCCGGCAGCATGGCACGACCTTGTTCATGACGGTGTTGGCGGCGTGGGCGGCGGTGCTGTTGCGTCTGTCGGGGCAGGACGACATTGTGATCGGGGTGCCGAGCGCCAATCGAGGTCGGTGCGAGCTCGAAGGGTTGATCGGGTTCTTCGTCAACGCCCTGGCGCTTCGCCTCGACCTGTCGGGCGCGCCGAGCGTGGCGGAGCTGTTGGAGCGGACGCGGCGCACGGCCTTGGGAGCACAGGAGCATCAGGACCTGCCGTTTGAGCAGGTGGTGGAGATCGTGCAGCCGCCACGGCATCTTGATCACACCCCGCTGTTCCAGGTGATGCTGGCCTGGCAGAACAACGCCATCCCGTCCTTCGACCTTCCCGGGCTGCTGGTGGAGGCTGCGGGGCAGGGGTTCGATCAGGTCAAGTTCGATCTGGAGCTGAACCTTTGCGAACATGGCGAGGTGATCGCCGGGACGCTGGGTTATGCCACGGCGCTGTTTGATCAGGCGACGATCGAGCGACAGCGGGGGTATCTGCTGGCGCTGCTGCGGGCGATGGTTGCCGATGCGCAGCAAGAGGTCGGGCGGATTGAGCTGCTGCCCCCTGACGAGCGGGCGTACCTGTTGGAGGCGCTGAACCGGACGGCGGTGACGTATCCTGAGCAGCAGTGCATCCATGAGCTGTTCGAGGCCCAGGTGCGCCGTGCGCCGGATGCGGTGGCGGTGGTGTGCGCGGAGGAGCGCGTCAGCTATGGCGAGCTCAATGCGCGGGCCAACCAGCTGGCGCATCATCTGATCGCAATTGGGGTGACGCCGGACCAGCCGGTGGCGATCTGCCTACAGCGCAGTCCGATGATGGTGGTGGGGCTGTTGGCGATCCTGAAGGCGGGTGGGGCCTATCTGCCGCTGGACCCGGCCTATCCGAGCGCGCGGCTGCGCCAGGTGCTTGCGGATGCGGCGCCGTCGCTGCTGCTGGCCGATGCGGCGGGACGATCGGCGCTGGGCGCCGATGCGCTACGCGATCTGACGGTAGTGGATCTGGCGGCGGCGAGCCCGGCCTGGGCGGCGCTGCCGGCCACCGATCCCGACCCGTGCGCGCTCGGCCTGACCTCGCGCCATCTGGCCTATGTGATCTACACCTCGGGCTCGTCAGGCACCCCCAAGGGCGTCATGGTCGAGCATCGGAGCCTGGTCAATCTTGTCGCATGGCATGTGCAAACGTTTTGTCCGCAACCAGAAGCCTGCTGCGCACTCGTGGCTGGAGTGGCATTCGATGCCAGCACCTGGGAGCTATGGTCTGCGTTATGCAACCGCAGCACATTGCAGCTGCCGCCCAAAGCGACAGCTGCAGATTCCTTGCGTCTGCTGCAATGGTGGCGAGATCAATCGCTGGACGTTGCCTTTTTGATCACGCCACTGGCTACACTCGCGCTGGAAGATAAGCTCATCAACTCCAGATTGGAGTACTTGCTTGTTGGCGGGGAACGTCTCCAGCGTGTGCCTGGGCCTCTGTCGCCTCTGAAGCTAATCAACAACTATGGGCCTACTGAAGCTACGGTCGTGGCGACCTCAGGACGGCTCTTCAGCGACAACGCTGTGCCGCATATCGGCCGTCCGATCGCGAACACGCGGGTGTACCTGCTGGACGGTCATGGTGCGCCGGTTCCGTTTGGCGCGGTCGGGGAGCTTTACATTGGCGGGGCGGGGGTGGCGCGCGGCTATCTGAACCGGCCGGAGCTGACGGCGGAGCGGTTCATCGCCAGCCCGTTTGTGGACGGCGACCGGCTGTACCGCACTGGCGATCTGGCGCGCTACCTGCCGGACGGCAATCTTGAGTTTTTGGGCCGCAACGACGACCAGGTGAAGATCCGCGGCTTCCGGATCGAGCCGGGGGAGATTGCGGCGCGGCTCATCGAGCATGCCTGGGTGCGCGATGCGGTGGTGGTGGCGCAGCAGGATGGCGCCGGCGAGAAGCGGCTGGTGGCCTATGTGGTGTGCGCGCCTGAAGCTCGATCGGATGAGCCGGATGGCGCTGGCGCTGAGCTGGCCGCGACGTTGCGGGCGCATGTGGGCGCGCACCTGCCGGACTACATGGTGCCGGCGGCGTTCGTGCGGCTGGCGGCGCTGCCGCTGACGGTGAACGGCAAGCTCGACCGCCAGGCGCTGCCGGCACCTGCGGATGAGGCGTATGCGCATCGCGCTTACGCGCCGCCGCAGGGCGAGATCGAGACGGCGCTGGCGCAGATCTGGGCCGAGCTTCTCGGTGTGGAGCGGGTCGGACGCCACGACCACTTCTTCGAACTGGGCGGCCACTCGCTCTTGGCGGTGCAGCTGATGGAGCGGCTGCGGCGGCGGTCGCTGGGGGTCGAGGTGCGGACCTTGTTTGCAAAGCCCGTGCTGGCGGATCTGGCCGCGAGCCTCGGCAGTCATCACGAGGTGGCGGTCCCGGCCAACCTGATCAGCGAACAGAGTGCGGCGATCAGGCCAGAGATGCTGCCGCTGATCGAGCTGACGCAGGACGAGATCGCGCGGATCGTCGTCACGGTGCCGGGCGGCGTCGGCAACATCCAGGACATTTATGGCTTGTCGCCGCTGCAGGACGGCATCCTGTTCCATCATCTGTTGGCGACAAAGGGCGATCCGTACCTGCTGGTCTCGCAGATGGCGTTTGCCGATCGTGACCTGCTCGAGCGCTATCTTGCCGCGGTTCAGCGGGTGGTGGGTCGGCACGATATCCTGAGGACGTCGTTTGTCTGGGAAGGGCTGTCGCGCCCGGCCCAGGTGGTGTGGCGGAACGCGCCGCTGGAGGTGAGCGAGGTCGAGCTGGACGGGTCTGGTGGTCCTGGCGCCGCGCAGCTTAAGGATCGGTTTGATCCGCGCCGGCAGCGCATCGAGCTTGGCCGGGCGCCCTTGTTGCGGTTTGTGATTGCGCGCGAGCCCGGCAGTGCGCGCTGGCTGCTGCTGGAGCTGCAGCATCATCTGATCGGGGATCACACCACGCTGGAGGTGATGCATGCCGAGGTCCGGGCCGTGCTGGAGGGACGCGAGCATGAGCTGGCAGCCCCGCAGCCGTTCCGCAACCTGGTGGCGGCGGCACGGCTTGGCGTGGGTGCAGAGGCGCATGAAGAGTTCTTCCGGACGATGCTGGGGGACATCGCTGAGCCGACCACGCCGTTTGGGCTGAGCGAGGTCCACGGCGAGGGCCGCGGGGCTCATGAGGCGCGGCGCATGCTGCCGCAGGCGCTCAACGCGCGATTGCGCAGCCAGGCGCGGCGGCTGGGGGTGAGCCTGGCGAGCCTGTGCCATCTGGCCTGGGGGCAGGTGGTGGCGCGCAGCAGCGACCGCGAGCAGGTGGTGTTCGGCACGGTGCTGTTCGGCCGCATGCATGGCGGGGCGGGTGGCGACCGCGCGATGGGTCTGTTCATCAACACGCTGCCGCTGCGGCTTGACCTGGACGGGACCGGGGTCGAGGCGAGCGTGCGGACCACCCACGCGCGGCTGGCCGAGCTGCTCGCACATGAGCATGCCTCGCTGGCGCTGGCGCAACGCTGCAGCGGCGTTGCGGCGCCGGCGCCGCTGTTCAGCGCGCTGTTGAACTACCGCCACAACACGCCGGCGGCGATCTCCGCCTCCGCAGCCGATGATGCGCTGTCCGGCGTGGAATGGCTGGGCGGGGAGGAGCGCACCAACTATCCGCTGATCTTGTCGGTGGAGGATTTTGGCGAGGCACTCGGGCTGACGGCGCAGGTGGCGGAGGGCGTCTCAGCGGATCGGGTCTGCGGCTACATGCAGCACACGCTCGCGCAACTGGCGGAGGCGCTGGAGCGGGCGCCGACCACGCCGGTGCGGGAGCTGGACATCCTGCCCCCTGACGAGCGGGCGTACCTGTTGGAGGCGCTGAACCGGACGGCGGTGACGTATCCTGAGCAGCAGTGCATCCATGAGCTGTTCGAGGCCCAGGTGCGCCGTGCGCCGGATGCGGTGGCGGTGGTGCGCGCGGAGGAGCGCGTCAGCTATGGCGAGCTCAATGCGCGGGCCAACCAGCTGGCGCATCATCTGATCGCAATTGGGGTGACGCCGGACCAGCCGGTGGCGATCTGCCTACAGCGCAGTCCGATGATGGTGGTGGGGCTGTTGGCGATCCTGAAGGCGGGTGGGGCCTATCTGCCGCTGGACCCGGCCTATCCGAGCGCGCGGCTGCGCCAGGTGCTTGCGGATGCGGCGCCGTCGCTGCTGCTGGCCGATGCGGCGGGACGATCGGCGCTGGGCGCCGA
Source organism: Bradyrhizobium septentrionale (assembly GCF_011516645.4). Classification (NCBI taxonomy): domain Bacteria; kingdom Pseudomonadati; phylum Pseudomonadota; class Alphaproteobacteria; order Hyphomicrobiales; family Nitrobacteraceae; genus Bradyrhizobium; species Bradyrhizobium septentrionale. The sequence goes on from NZ_CP088284.1 coordinate 434,567, forward strand.
TGCGCTACGCGATCTGACGGTAGTGGATCTGGCGGCGGCGAGCCCGGCCTGGGCGGCGCTGCCGGCCACCGATCCCGACCCGTGCGCGCTCGGCCTGACCTCGCGCCATCTGGCCTATGTGATCTACACCTCCGGATCCACCGGAACGCCCAAGGGCGTCATGATTGAGCATGCGAGCACCGTGAACCTGCTGCATTGGAGCAGCGGCGTGTTTGCGGAGGAGACCAGCCGCATGCTGTTCTCCACCTCGATCAGTTTTGATCTGTCGATCTATGAGTGCTTCGTTCCGCTGTCACAAGGAAGCACGCTTTATCTTGTCGAAAGTGCGTTGACGCTGGGGCAGACGTCCTTGGATGTCTCCTTGATCAACACAGTCCCCTCGGCGATCGCCGCTCTGGTCGATAACAAAGCCGTGCCGCCCTCGACAAGGGTCATCAATTTGGCGGGCGAGCGGCTGCAGGCAGGCCTCATAGAGAAGGCTTTCGAGAGCAGTCGGGTCGAGAAGATCTGCAATCTGTACGCGCCTTCGGAAACCACGACGTACTCGACCTGGATTTGCATGCGACGGGGAGAGACTGTCGTCGAGACGATTGGCCGTCCGATCGCGAACACGCGGGTGTACCTGCTGGACGGTCATGGTGCGCCGGTTCCGTTTGGCGCGGTCGGGGAGCTTTACATTGGCGGGGCGGGGGTGGCGCGCGGCTATCTGAACCGGCCGGAGCTGACGGCGGAGCGGTTCATCGCCAGCCCGTTTGTGGACGGCGACCGGCTGTACCGCACTGGCGATCTGGCGCGCTACCTGCCGGACGGCAATCTTGAGTTTTTGGGCCGCAACGACGACCAGGTGAAGATCCGCGGCTTCCGGATCGAGCCGGGGGAGATTGCGGCGCGGCTCATCGAGCATGCCTGGGTGCGCGATGCGGTGGTGGTGGCGCAGCAGGATGGCGCCGGCGAGAAGCGGCTGGTGGCCTATGTGGTGTGCGCGCCTGAAGCTCGATCGGATGAGCCGGATGGCGCTGGCGCTGAGCTGGCCGCGACGTTGCGGGCGCATGTGGGCGCGCACCTGCCGGACTACATGGTGCCGGCGGCGTTCGTGCGGCTGGCGGCGCTGCCGCTGACGGTGAACGGCAAGCTCGACCGCCAGGCGCTGCCGGCACCTGCGGATGAGGCGTATGCGCATCGCGCTTACGCGCCGCCGCAGGGCGAGATCGAGACGGCGCTGGCGCAGATCTGGGCCGAGCTTCTCGGTGTGGAGCGGGTCGGACGCCACGACCACTTCTTCGAACTGGGCGGCCACTCGCTCTTGGCGGTGCAGCTGATGGAGCGGCTGCGGCGGCGGTCGCTGGGGGTCGAGGTGCGGACCTTGTTTGCAAAGCCCGTGCTGGCGGATCTGGCCGCGAGCCTCGGCAGTCATCACGAGGTGGCGGTCCCGGCCAACCTGATCAGCGAACAGAGTGCGGCGATCAGGCCAGAGATGCTGCCGCTGATCGAGCTGACGCAGGACGAGATCGCGCGGATCGTCGTCACGGTGCCGGGCGGCGTCGGCAACATCCAGGACATTTATGGCTTGTCGCCGCTGCAGGACGGCATCCTGTTCCATCATCTGTTGGCGACAAAGGGCGATCCGTACCTGCTGGTCTCGCAGATGGCGTTTGCCGATCGTGACCTGCTCGAGCGCTATCTTGCCGCGGTTCAGCGGGTGGTGGGTCGGCACGATATCCTGAGGACGTCGTTTGTCTGGGAAGGGCTGTCGCGCCCGGCCCAGGTGGTGTGGCGGAACGCGCCGCTGGAGGTGAGCGAGGTCGAGCTGGACGGGTCTGGTGGTCCTGGCGCCGCGCAGCTTAAGGATCGGTTTGATCCGCGCCGGCAGCGCATCGAGCTTGGCCGGGCGCCCTTGTTGCGGTTTGTGATTGCGCGCGAGCCCGGCAGTGCGCGCTGGCTGCTGCTGGAGCTGCAGCATCATCTGATCGGGGATCACACCACGCTGGAGGTGATGCATGCCGAGGTCCGGGCCGTGCTGGAGGGACGCGAGCATGAGCTGGCAGCCCCGCAGCCGTTCCGCAACCTGGTGGCGGCGGCACGGCTTGGCGTGGGTGCAGAGGCGCATGAAGAGTTCTTCCGGACGATGCTGGGGGACATCGCTGAGCCGACCACGCCGTTTGGGCTGAGCGAGGTCCACGGCGAGGGCCGCGGGGCTCATGAGGCGCGGCGCATGCTGCCGCAGGCGCTCAACGCGCGATTGCGCAGCCAGGCGCGGCGGCTGGGGGTGAGCCTGGCGAGCCTGTGCCATCTGGCCTGGGGGCAGGTGGTGGCGCGCAGCAGCGACCGCGAGCAGGTGGTGTTCGGCACGGTGCTGTTCGGCCGCATGCATGGCGGGGCGGGTGGCGACCGCGCGATGGGTCTGTTCATCAACACGCTGCCGCTGCGGCTTGACCTGGACGGGACCGGGGTCGAGGCGAGCGTGCGGACCACCCACGCGCGGCTGGCCGAGCTGCTCGCACATGAGCATGCCTCGCTGGCGCTGGCGCAACGCTGCAGCGGCGTTGCGGCGCCGGCGCCGCTGTTCAGCGCGCTGTTGAACTACCGCCACAACACGCCGGCGGCGATCTCCGCCTCCGCAGCCGATGATGCGCTGTCCGGCGTGGAATGGCTGGGCGGGGAGGAGCGCACCAACTATCCGCTGATCTTGTCGGTGGAGGATTTTGGCGAGGCACTCGGGCTGACGGCGCAGGTGGCGGAGGGCGTCTCAGCGGATCGGGTCTGCGGCTACATGCAGCACACGCTCGCGCAACTGGCGGAGGCGCTGGAGCGGGCGCCGACCACGCCGGTGCGGGAGCTGGACATCCTGCCCCCTGACGAGCGGGCGTACCTGTTGGAGGCGCTGAACCGGACGGCGGTGACGTATCCTGAGCAGCAGTGCATCCATGAGCTGTTCGAGGCCCAGGTGCGCCGTGCGCCGGATGCGGTGGCGGTGGTGTGCGCGGAGGAGCGCGTCAGCTATGGCGAGCTCAATGCGCGGGCCAACCAGCTGGCGCATCATCTGATCGCAATTGGGGTGACGCCGGACCAGCCGGTGGCGATCTGCCTACAGCGCAGTCCGATGATGGTGGTGGGGCTGTTGGCGATCCTGAAGGCGGGTGGGGCCTATCTGCCGCTGGACCCGGCCTATCCGAGCGCGCGGCTGCGCCAGGTGCTTGCGGATGCGGCGCCGTCGCTGCTGCTGGCCGATGCGGCGGGACGATCGGCGCTGGGCGCCGATGCGCTACGCGATCTGACGGTAGTGGATCTGGCGGCGGCGAGCCCGGCCTGGGCGGCGCTGCCGGCCACCGATCCCGACCCGTGCGCGCTCGGCCTGACCTCGCGCCATCTGGCCTATGTGATCTACACCTCGGGCTCGTCAGGCACCCCCAAGGGCGTCATGGCCGAGCATCGGAGCCTGGTCGTCTAGTCGCTGGGTGCAAACGACTTGTCGAGACTCAGCGCAGGACGTCTGTCTGCAGCATCGTCGCCGATGGCATTCGACGCGACCACCTGGGAGCTCTGGGGAGCGCTTAGCAAACGGTGCAAGTGCTGTGCTGCCATCCGAACGCTACGCTCGACAGCACGATGCCTTGGTCGCTCCAAGATCAGAGCGCATCACGATCGCCTGGACTGACTGCCCGTTGTTCGATCACCTATATGGCACGACGGGGCGCGGCACTGCATCGGCTGCAGCAGCTGCTTGTCGGCGGCGAGAGGTCTCCGTCGCTGCCGTGAGTGGCATGCTCAGAGCGCATCTGACGCTGCGGATCTCACAATCCTATGGCCCGACGGAAGCTCGACCGTCGTCTCTGCGATCGGCTGCCTGCATGGCTTTGATGGAGCCATTGTCCCGATCGGCCGTCCGATCGCGAACACGCGGGTGTACCTGCTGGACGGTCATGGTGCGCCGGTTCCGTTTGGCGCGGCGGGTGAGCTTTACATTGGCGGGGCGGGGGTGGCGCGCGGCTATCTGAACCGGCCGGAGCTGACGGCGGAGCGGTTCATCGCCAGCCCGTTTGTGGACGGCGACCGGCTGTACCGCACTGGCGATCTGGCGCGCTACCTGCCGGACGGCAATCTTGAGTTTTTGGGCCGCAACGACGACCAGGTGAAGATCCGCGGCTTCCGGATCGAGCCGGGGGAGATTGCGGCGCGGCTCATCGAGCATGCCTGGGTGCGCGATGCGGTGGTGGTGGCGCAGCAGGATGGCGCCGGCGAGAAGCGGCTGGTGGCCTATGTGGTGTGCGCGCCTGAAGCTCGATCGGATGAGCCGGATGGCGCTGGCGCTGAGCTGGCCGCGACGTTGCGGGCGCATGTGGGCGCGCACCTGCCGGACTACATGGTGCCGGCGGCGTTCGTGCGGCTGGCGGCGCTGCCGCTGACGGTGAACGGCAAGCTCGACCGCCAGGCGCTGCCGGCACCTGCGGATGAGGCGTATGCGCATCGCGCTTACGCGCCGCCGCAGGGCGAGATCGAGACGTCGCTGGCGCAGATCTGGGCCGAGCTTCTCGGTGTGGAGCGGGTCGGACGCCACGACCACTTCTTCGAACTGGGCGGCCACTCGCTCTTGGCGGTGCAGTTCTTGAGCCGGCTGTCGCAGGCGCTGGGTGTAGCGCTGCCGCTGGCGGCGCTGTTTGCCAAACCGGTGCTGGCCGATCTGGCGACGAACATTGTCGAGATGTTGAGCCGCTGCGGTCCGCAAGACCTGCCGGCGATTGTCGGCGTGTCGCGTGATGAACCGCTTGTGCTGTCGTTTGCGCAGCAGCGGCTGTGGTTTTTGGCGCAGCTGGATCAGGATAGCACGAGCTATCACGTGCCGCTGGCCTTGCGGCTGCGCGGCGTGCTCGACCGCCGCGCCTGGCGGCGCAGCCTTGACCGTGTGTTGGCGCGTCATGAGGCGCTGCGTAGCGTCTTTGTCGCGCCGGAGGGCAAGCCCTGGGTTGAGGTGCTGCCGCCGGATGCGGGGCTGCCGGTGCTCGAGCACGATCTGCGGGACAGGCCGGATGCGGACGCGGCGCTTTTGGATCTGTGCCGGGAAGAGGCGCGCACGCCGTTTGATCTGGCGCGCGGGCCGCTGATCCGGGGCCGCCTGATCCGCACCTCGGATGGGGAGCACGTGTTCCTGCTGACCCAGCATCACATTGTCTCCGATGGCTGGTCGCTGGGCGTCTTGGTGCGCGAACTCAGTCAGCTGTACCGGGCGTTCGTAGCTGGGCAGGACGATCCGCTGCCGCCGCTTGCGATCCAGTATCCGGACTATGCCGCCTGGCAGCGGCAGTGGCTGTCGGGGGAACGGCTGCAGCGCCAGGCGCAGTATTGGCGCAACAATCTATCTGGCGCGCCGGCCCGTCTGGCGCTGCCGACAGATCGGCCTCGGCCGGCAGAGCAGTCGTTTGCCGGGGCCAACCTGCCTGTCGTGATCGATGCGGATCTGACGCGGGATCTGAAGCGGCTGAGCCGGCAGCATGGCACGACCTTGTTCATGACGGTGTTGGCGGCGTGGGCGGCGGTGCTGTTGCGTCTGTCGGGGCAGGACGACATTGTGATCGGGGTGCCGAGCGCCAATCGAGGTCGGTGCGAGCTCGAAGGGTTGATCGGGTTCTTCGTCAACGCCCTGGCGCTTCGCCTCGACCTGTCGGGCGCGCCGAGCGTGGCGGAGCTGTTGGAGCGGACGCGGCGCACGGCCTTGGGAGCACAGGAGCATCAGGACCTGCCGTTTGAGCAGGTGGTGGAGATCGTGCAGCCGCCACGGCATCTTGATCACACCCCGCTGTTCCAGGTGATGCTGGCCTGGCAGAACAACGCCATCCCGTCCTTCGACCTTCCCGGGCTGCTGGTGGAGGCTGCGGGGCAGGGGTTCGATCAGGTCAAGTTCGATCTGGAGCTGAACCTTTGCGAACATGGCGAGGTGATCGCCGGGACGCTGGGTTATGCCACGGCGCTGTTTGATCAGGCGACGATCGAGCGACAGCGGGGGTATCTGCTGGCGCTGCTGCGGGCGATGGTTGCCGATGCGCAGCAAGAGGTCGGGCGGATTGAGCTGCTGCCCCCTGACGAGCGGGCGTACCTGTTGGAGGCGCTGAACCGGACGGCGGTGACGTATCCTGAGCAGCAGTGCATCCATGAGCTGTTCGAGGCCCAGGTGCGCCGTGCGCCGGATGCGGTGGCGGTGGTGTGCGCGGAGGAGCGCGTCAGCTATGGCGAGCTCAATGCGCGGGCCAACCAGCTGGCGCATCATCTGATCGCAATTGGGGTGACGCCGGACCAGCCGGTGGCGATCTGCCTGCAGCGCAGTCCGATGATGGTGGTGGGGCTGTTGGCGATCCTGAAGGCGGGTGGGGCCTATCTGCCGCTGGACCCGGCCTATCCGAGCGCGCGGCTGCGCCAGGTGCTTGCGGATGCGGCGCCGTCGCTGCTGCTGGCCGATGCGGCGGGACGATCGGCGCTGGGCGCCGATGCGCTACGCGATCTGACGGTAGTGGATCTGGCGGCGGCGAGCCCGGCCTGGGCGGCGCTGCCGGCCACCGATCCCGACCCGTGCGCGCTCGGCCTGACCTCGCGCCATCTGGCCTATGTGATCTACACCTCGGGCTCGTCAGGCACCCCCAAGGGCGTCATGGTCGAGCATCGCGGCCTGGTCAATCTGGGGCTGGCTCAGATCAGGCTTTTTGGCGTTTGTTCAAACAGTCGCGTGGTGCAGTTCGCCTCCTTTGGTTTTGATGCCAGCGCCTCGGAGCTGGTTATGGCATTGGGCTCAGGAGCCGCATTGCATTTGCCTGCGATGAGCTCCGTCAAGCAGGTAACAAGCTATCGGATTATCTGCGAAGCGAAGCCATCACCCATGCGACGTTGCCTCCAGCATTGCTTCAGGAAGGCAGGAATGTGGAATATTTGGCGTCGCAGGCTCTCATTCTTGCTGGAGAGCTGCCGAAGGCTGAACTCATCCGACGCCTGCCTGCAGCATCTAATGTCAACGCCTATGGACCTACCGAAGGGACAGTCTGTGCGACGACGTGGAGCTGCCCGGATGGATTTGATGGAGCCATTGTCCCGATCGGCCGTCCGATTGCGAACACGCGGGTGTACCTGCTGGACGGTCATGGTGCGCCGGTTCCGTTTGGCGCGGCGGGTGAGCTTTACATTGGCGGGGCGGGGGTGGCGCGCGGCTATCTGAACCGGCCGGAGCTGACGGCGGAGCGGTTCATCGCCAGCCCGTTTGTGGACGGCGACCGGCTGTACCGCACTGGCGATCTGGCGCGCTACCTGCCGGACGGCAATCTTGAGTTTTTGGGCCGCAACGACGACCAGGTGAAGATCCGCGGCTTCCGGATCGAGCCGGGGGAGATTGCGGCGCGGCTCATCGAGCATGCCTGGGTGCGCGATGCGGTGGTGGTGGCGCAGCAGGATGGCGCCGGCGAGAAGCGGCTGGTGGCCTATGTGGTGTGCGCGCCTGAAGCTCGATCGGATGAGCCGGATGGCGCTGGCGCTGAGCTGGCCGCGACGTTGCGGGCGCATGTGGGCGCGCACCTGCCGGACTACATGGTGCCGGCGGCGTTCGTGCGGCTGGCGGCGCTGCCGCTGACGGTGAACGGCAAGCTCGACCGCCAGGCGCTGCCGGCACCTGCGGATGAGGCGTATGCGCATCGCGCTTACGCGCCGCCGCAGGGCGAGATCGAGACGGCGCTGGCGCAGATCTGGGCCGAGCTTCTCGGTGTGGAGCGGGTCGGACGCCACGACCACTTCTTCGAACTGGGCGGCCACTCGCTCTTGGCGGTGCAGCTGATGGAGCGGCTGCGGCGGCGGTCGCTGGGGGTCGAGGTGCGGACCTTGTTTGCAAAGCCCGTGCTGGCGGATCTGGCCGCGAGCCTCGGCAGTCATCACGAGGTGGCGGTCCCGGCCAACCTGATCAGCGAACAGAGTGCGGCGATCAGGCCAGAGATGCTGCCGCTGATCGAGCTGACGCAGGACGAGATCGCGCGGATCGTCGTCACGGTGCCGGGCGGCGTCGGCAACATCCAGGACATTTATGGCTTGTCGCCGCTGCAGGACGGCATCCTGTTCCATCATCTGTTGGCGACAAAGGGCGATCCGTACCTGCTGGTCTCGCAGATGGCGTTTGCCGATCGTGACCTGCTCGAGCGCTATCTTGCCGCGGTTCAGCGGGTGGTGGGTCGGCACGATATCCTGAGGACGTCGTTTGTCTGGGAAGGGCTGTCGCGCCCGGCCCAGGTGGTGTGGCGGAACGCGCCGCTGGAGGTGAGCGAGGTCGAGCTGGACGGGTCTGGTGGTCCTGGCGCCGCGCAGCTTAAGGATCGGTTTGATCCGCGCCGGCAGCGCATCGAGCTTGGCCGGGCGCCCTTGTTGCGGTTTGTGATTGCGCGCGAGCCCGGCAGTGCGCGCTGGCTGCTGCTGGAGCTGCAGCATCATCTGATCGGGGATCACACCACGCTGGAGGTGATGCATGCCGAGGTCCGGGCCGTGCTGGAGGGACGCGAGCATGAGCTGGCAGCCCCGCAGCCGTTCCGCAACCTGGTGGCGGCGGCACGGCTTGGCGTGGGTGCAGAGGCGCATGAAGAGTTCTTCCGGACGATGCTGGGGGACATCGCTGAGCCGACCACGCCGTTTGGGCTGAGCGAGGTCCACGGCGAGGGCCGCGGGGCTCATGAGGCGCGGCGCATGCTGCCGCAGGCGCTCAACGCGCGATTGCGCAGCCAGGCGCGGCGGCTGGGGGTGAGCCTGGCGAGCCTGTGCCATCTGGCCTGGGGGCAGGTGGTGGCGCGCAGCAGCGACCGCGAGCAGGTGGTGTTCGGCACGGTGCTGTTCGGCCGCATGCATGGCGGGGCGGGTGGCGACCGCGCGATGGGTCTGTTCATCAACACGCTGCCGCTGCGGCTTGACCTGGACGGGACCGGGGTCGAGGCGAGCGTGCGGACCACCCACGCGCGGCTGGCCGAGCTGCTCGCACATGAGCATGCCTCGCTGGCGCTGGCGCAACGCTGCAGCGGCGTTGCGGCGCCGGCGCCGCTGTTCAGCGCGCTGTTGAACTACCGCCACAACACGCCGGCGGCGATCTCCGCCTCCGCAGCCGATGATGCGCTGTCCGGCGTGGAATGGCTGGGCGGGGAGGAGCGCACCAACTATCCGCTGATCTTGTCGGTGGAGGATTTTGGCGAGGCACTCGGGCTGACGGCGCAGGTGGCGGAGGGCGTCTCAGCGGATCGGGTCTGCGGCTACATGCAGCACACGCTCGCGCAACTGGCGGAGGCGCTGGAGCGGGCGCCGACCACGCCGGTGCGGGAGCTGGACATCCTGCCCCCTGACGAGCGGGCGTACCTGTTGGAGGCGCTGAACCGGACGGCGGTGACGTATCCTGAGCAGCAGTGCATCCATGAGCTGTTCGAGGCCCAGGTGCGCCGTGCGCCGGATGCGGTGGCGGTGGTGCGCGCGGAGGAGCGCGTCAGCTATGGCGAGCTCAATGCGCGGGCCAACCAGCTGGCGCATCATCTGATCGCAATTGGGGTGACGCCGGACCAGCCGGTGGCGATCTGCCTACAGCGCAGTCCGATGATGGTGGTGGGGCTGTTGGCGATCCTGAAGGCGGGTGGGGCCTATCTGCCGCTGGACCCGGCCTATCCGAGCGCGCGGCTGCGCCAGGTGCTTGCGGATGCGGCGCCGTCGCTGCTGCTGGCCGATGCGGCGGGACGATCGGCGCTGGGCGCCGATGCGCTACGCGATCTGACGGTAGTGGATCTGGCGGCGGCGAGCCCGGCCTGGGCGGCGCTGCCGGCCACCGATCCCGACCCGTGCGCGCTCGGCCTGACCTCGCGCCATCTGGCCTATGTGATCTACACCTCGGGCTCGTCAGGCACCCCCAAGGGCGTCATGGCCGAGCATCGGAGCCTGGTGCGTCTAGTGGCGGGGAACGACTTCGTCGAGATCTCGCCGCAGGACGTCTTTCTCAACGCATCCTCGCCGACATTCGACGCGACCACGTTCGAGCTCTGGGGAGCCTTAGCAAACGGTGCGAGTGTTGTGCTCTATCCTGAACGCTACCTCTCGACAGCAACGCTGGCCCAGATCATCCAAGATCAAGGCATCACCATCGCCTGGATGACTGCCCGGTTGTTCGATACCTATACCGCAGAGGGGCGCGGCACTGATCGGCTGCAGCAACTGCTGGTCGGAGGCGAAGAGGTCTCCGTCACTTCCGTTAGAGCATGCCAGAAGCGACATCCGACGCTGCGGATCTCAAATGCCTACGGCCCGACAGAGAACACCACCTTCAGTCTCTGCTATCCGGTGCCTGCTGGCTTTGATGGAGCCATTGTCCCGATTGGCCGTCCGATTGCGAACACGCGGGTGTACCTGCTGGACGGTCATGGTGCGCCGGTTCCGTTTGGCGCGGCGGGTGAGCTTTACATTGGCGGGGCGGGGGTGGCGCGCGGCTATCTGAACCGGCCGGAGCTGACGGCGGAGCGGTTCATCGCCAGCCCGTTTGTGGACGGCGACCGGCTGTACCGCACTGGCGATCTGGCGCGCTACCTGCCGGACGGCAATCTTGAGTTTTTGGGCCGCAACGACGACCAGGTGAAGATCCGCGGCTTCCGGATCGAGCCGGGGGAGATTGCGGCGCGGCTCATCGAGCATGCCTGGGTGCGCGATGCGGTGGTGGTGGCGCAGCAGGATGGCGCCGGCGAGAAGCGGCTGGTGGCCTATGTGGTGTGCGCGCCTGAAGCTCGATCGGATGAGCCGGATGGCGCTGGCGCTGAGCTGGCCGCGACGTTGCGGGCGCATGTGGGCGCGCACCTGCCGGACTACATGGTGCCGGCGGCGTTCGTGCGGCTGGCGGCGCTGCCGCTGACGGTGAACGGCAAGCTCGACCGCCAGGCGCTGCCGGCACCTGCGGATGAGGCGTATGCGCATCGCGCTTACGCGCCGCCGCAGGGCGAGATCGAGACGTCGCTGGCGCAGATCTGGGCCGAGCTTCTCGGTGTGGAGCGGGTCGGACGCCACGACCACTTCTTCGAACTGGGCGGCCACTCGCTCTTGGCGGTGCAGCTGATGGAGCGGCTGCGGCGGCGGTCGCTGGGGGTCGAGGTGCGGACCTTGTTTGCAAAGCCCGTGCTGGCGGATCTGGCCGCGAGCCTCGGCAGTCATCACGAGGTGGCGGTCCCGGCCAACCTGATCAGCGAACAGAGTGCGGCGATCAGGCCAGAGATGCTGCCGCTGATCGAGCTGACGCAGGACGAGATCGCGCGGATCGTCGTCACGGTGCCGGGCGGCGTCGGCAACATCCAGGACATTTATGGCTTGTCGCCGCTGCAGGACGGCATCCTGTTCCATCATCTGTTGGCGACAAAGGGCGATCCGTACCTGCTGGTCTCGCAGATGGCGTTTGCCGATCGTGACCTGCTCGAGCGCTATCTTGCCGCGGTTCAGCGGGTGGTGGGTCGGCACGATATCCTGAGGACGTCGTTTGTCTGGGAAGGGCTGTCGCGCCCGGCCCAGGTGGTGTGGCGGAACGCGCCGCTGGAGGTGAGCGAGGTCGAGCTGGACGGGTCTGGTGGTCCTGGCGCCGCGCAGCTTAAGGATCGGTTTGATCCGCGCCGGCAGCGCATCGAGCTTGGCCGGGCGCCCTTGTTGCGGTTTGTGATTGCGCGCGAGCCCGGCAGTGCGCGCTGGCTGCTGCTGGAGCTGCAGCATCATCTGATCGGGGATCACACCACGCTGGAGGTGATGCATGCCGAGGTCCGGGCCGTGCTGGAGGGACGCGAGCATGAGCTGGCAGCCCCGCAGCCGTTCCGCAACCTGGTGGCGGCGGCACGGCTTGGCGTGGGTGCAGAGGCGCATGAAGAGTTCTTCCGGACGATGCTGGGGGACATCGCTGAGCCGACCACGCCGTTTGGGCTGAGCGAGGTCCACGGCGAGGGCCGCGGGGCTCATGAGGCGCGGCGCATGCTGCCGCAGGCGCTCAACGCGCGATTGCGCAGCCAGGCGCGGCGGCTGGGGGTGAGCCTGGCGAGCCTGTGCCATCTGGCCTGGGGGCAGGTGGTGGCGCGCAGCAGCGACCGCGAGCAGGTGGTGTTCGGCACGGTGCTGTTCGGCCGCATGCATGGCGGGGCGGGTGGCGACCGCGCGATGGGTCTGTTCATCAACACGCTGCCGCTGCGGCTTGACCTGGACGGGACCGGGGTCGAGGCGAGCGTGCGGACCACCCACGCGCGGCTGGCCGAGCTGCTCGCACATGAGCATGCCTCGCTGGCGCTGGCGCAACGCTGCAGCGGCGTTGCGGCGCCGGCGCCGCTGTTCAGCGCGCTGTTGAACTACCGCCACAACACGCCGGCGGCGATCTCCGCCTCCGCAGCCGATGATGCGCTGTCCGGCGTGGAATGGCTGGGCGGGGAGGAGCGCACCAACTATCCGCTGATCTTGTCGGTGGAGGATTTTGGCGAGGCACTCGGGCTGACGGCGCAGGTGGCGGAGGGCGTCTCAGCGGATCGGGTCTGCGGCTACATGCAGCACACGCTCGCGCAACTGGCGGAGGCGCTGGAGCGGGCGCCGACCACGCCGGTGCGGGAGCTGGACATCCTGCCCCCTGACGAGCGGGCGTACCTGTTGGAGGCGCTGAACCGGACGGCGGTGACGTATCCTGAGCAGCAGTGCATCCATGAGCTGTTCGAGGCCCAGGTGCGCCGTGCGCCGGATGCGGTGGCGGTGGTGCGCGCGGAGGAGCGCGTCAGCTATGGCGAGCTCAATGCGCGGGCCAACCAGCTGGCGCATCATCTGATCGCAATTGGGGTGACGCCGGACCAGCCGGTGGCGATCTGCCTACAGCGCAGTCCGATGATGGTGGTGGGGCTGTTGGCGATCCTGAAGGCGGGTGGGGCCTATCTGCCGCTGGACCCGGCCTATCCGAGCGCGCGGCTGCGCCAGGTGCTTGCGGATGCGGCGCCGTCGCTGCTGCTGGCCGATGCGGCGGGACGATCGGCGCTGGGCGCCGATGCGCTACGCGATCTGACGGTAGTGGATCTGGCGGCGGCGAGCCCGGCCTGGGCGGCGCTGCCGGCCACCGATCCCGACCCGTGCGCGCTCGGCCTGACCTCGCGCCATCTGGCCTATGTGATCTACACCTCCGGATCCACCGGAACGCCCAAGGGCGTCATGATTGAGCATGCGAGCACCGTGAACCTGCTGCATTGGAGCAGCGGCGTGTTTGCGGAGGAGACCAGCCGCATGCTGTTCTCCACCTCGATCAGTTTTGATCTGTCGATCTATGAGTGCTTCGTTCCGCTGTCACAAGGAAGCACGCTTTATCTTGTCGAAAGTGCGTTGACGCTGGGGCAGACGTCCTTGGATGTCTCCTTGATCAACACAGTCCCCTCGGCGATCGCCGCTCTGGTCGATAACAAAGCCGTGCCGCCCTCGACAAGGGTCATCAATTTGGCGGGCGAGCGGCTGCAGGCAGGCCTCATAGAGAAGGCTTTCGAGAGCAGTCGGGTCGAGAAGATCTGCAATCTGTACGCGCCTTCGGAAACCACGACGTACTCGACCTGGATTTGCATGCGACGGGGAGAGACTGTCGTCGAGACGATTGGCCGTCCGATTGCGAACACGCGGGTGTACCTGCTGGACGGTCATGGTGCGCCGGTTCCGTTTGGCGCGGTCGGGGAGCTTTACATTGGCGGGGCGGGGGTGGCGCGCGGCTATCTGAACCGGCCGGAGCTGACGGCGGAGCGGTTCATCGCCAGCCCGTTTGTGGACGGCGACCGGCTGTACCGCACTGGCGATCTGGCGCGCTACCTGCCGGACGGCAATCTTGAGTTTTTGGGCCGCAACGACGACCAGGTGAAGATCCGCGGCTTCCGGATCGAGCCGGGGGAGATTGCGGCGCGGCTCATCGAGCATGCCTGGGTGCGCGATGCGGTGGTGGTGGCGCAGCAGGATGGCGCCGGCGAGAAGCGGCTGGTGGCCTATGTGGTGTGCGCGCCTGAAGCTCGATCGGATGAGCCGGATGGCGCTGGCGCTGAGCTGGCCGCGACGTTGCGGGCGCATGTGGGCGCGCACCTGCCGGACTACATGGTGCCGGCGGCGTTCGTGCGGCTGGCGGCGCTGCCGCTGACGGTGAACGGCAAGCTCGACCGCCAGGCGCTGCCGGCACCTGCGGATGAGGCGTATGCGCATCGCGCTTACGCGCCGCCGCAGGGCGAGATCGAGACGGCGCTGGCGCAGATCTGGGCCGAGCTTCTCGGTGTGGAGCGGGTCGGACGCCACGACCACTTCTTCGAACTGGGCGGCCACTCGCTCTTGGCGGTGCAGCTGATGGAGCGGCTGCGGCGGCGGTCGCTGGGGGTCGAGGTGCGGACCTTGTTTGCAAAGCCCGTGCTGGCGGATCTGGCCGCGAGCCTCGGCAGTCATCACGAGGTGGCGGTCCCGGCCAACCTGATCAGCGAACAGAGTGCGGCGATCAGGCCAGAGATGCTGCCGCTGATCGAGCTGACGCAGGACGAGATCGCGCGGATCGTCGTCACGGTGCCGGGCGGCGTCGGCAACATCCAGGACATTTATGGCTTGTCGCCGCTGCAGGACGGCATCCTGTTCCATCATCTGTTGGCGACAAAGGGCGATCCGTACCTGCTGGTCTCGCAGATGGCGTTTGCCGATCGTGACCTGCTCGAGCGCTATCTTGCCGCGGTTCAGCGGGTGGTGGGTCGGCACGATATCCTGAGGACGTCGTTTGTCTGGGAAGGGCTGTCGCGCCCGGCCCAGGTGGTGTGGCGGAACGCGCCGCTGGAGGTGAGCGAGGTCGAGCTGGACGGGTCTGGTGGTCCTGGCGCCGCGCAGCTTAAGGATCGGTTTGATCCGCGCCGGCAGCGCATCGAGCTTGGCCGGGCGCCCTTGTTGCGGTTTGTGATTGCGCGCGAGCCCGGCAGTGCGCGCTGGCTGCTGCTGGAGCTGCAGCATCATCTGATCGGGGATCACACCACGCTGGAGGTGATGCATGCCGAGGTCCGGGCCGTGCTGGAGGGACGCGAGCATGAGCTGGCAGCCCCGCAGCCGTTCCGCAACCTGGTGGCGGCGGCACGGCTTGGCGTGGGTGCAGAGGCGCATGAAGAGTTCTTCCGGACGATGCTGGGGGACATCGCTGAGCCGACCACGCCGTTTGGGCTGAGCGAGGTCCACGGCGAGGGCCGCGGGGCTCATGAGGCGCGGCGCATGCTGCCGCAGGCGCTCAACGCGCGATTGCGCAGCCAGGCGCGGCGGCTGGGGGTGAGCCTGGCGAGCCTGTGCCATCTGGCCTGGGGGCAGGTGGTGGCGCGCAGCAGCGACCGCGAGCAGGTGGTGTTCGGCACGGTGCTGTTCGGCCGCATGCATGGCGGGGCGGGTGGCGACCGCGCGATGGGTCTGTTCATCAACACGCTGCCGCTGCGGCTTGACCTGGACGGGACCGGGGTCGAGGCGAGCGTGCGGACCACCCACGCGCGGCTGGCCGAGCTGCTCGCACATGAGCATGCCTCGCTGGCGCTGGCGCAACGCTGCAGCGGCGTTGCGGCGCCGGCGCCGCTGTTCAGCGCGCTGTTGAACTACCGCCACAACACGCCGGCGGCGATCTCCGCCTCCGCAGCCGATGATGCGCTGTCCGGCGTGGAATGGCTGGGCGGGGAGGAGCGCACCAACTATCCGCTGATCTTGTCGGTGGAGGATTTTGGCGAGGCACTCGGGCTGACGGCGCAGGTGGCGGAGGGCGTCTCAGCGGATCGGGTCTGCGGCTACATGCAGCACACGCTCGCGCAACTGGCGGAGGCGCTGGAGCGGGCGCCGACCACGCCGGTGCGGGAGCTGGACATCCTGCCCCCTGACGAGCGGGCGTACCTGTTGGAGGCGCTGAACCGGACGGCGGTGACGTATCCTGAGCAGCAGTGCATCCATGAGCTGTTCGAGGCCCAGGTGCGCCGTGCGCCGGATGCGGTGGCGGTGGTGTGCGCGGAGGAGCGCGTCAGCTATGGCGAGCTCAATGCGCGGGCCAACCAGCTGGCGCATCATCTGATCGCAATTGGGGTGACGCCGGACCAGCCGGTGGCGATCTGCCTACAGCGCAGTCCGATGATGGTGGTGGGGCTGTTGGCGATCCTGAAGGCGGGTGGGGCCTATCTGCCGCTGGACCCGGCCTATCCGAGCGCGCGGCTGCGCCAGGTGCTTGCGGATGCGGCGCCGTCGCTGCTGCTGGCCGATGCGGCGGGACGATCGGCGCTGGGCGCCGATGCGCTACGCGATCTGACGGTAGTGGATCTGGCGGCGGCGAGCCCGGCCTGGGCGGCGCTGCCGGCCACCGATCCCGACCCGTGCGCGCTCGGCCTGACCTCGCGCCATCTGGCCTATGTGATCTACACCTCCGGATCCACCGGAACGCCCAAGGGCGTCATGATTGAGCATGCGAGCACCGTGAACCTGCTGCATTGGAGCAGCGGCGTGTTTGCGGAGGAGACCAGCCGCATGCTGTTCTCCACCTCGATCAGTTTTGATCTGTCGATCTATGAGTGCTTCGTTCCGCTGTCACAAGGAAGCACGCTTTATCTTGTCGAAAGTGCGTTGACGCTGGGGCAGACGTCCTTGGATGTCTCCTTGATCAACACAGTCCCCTCGGCGATCGCCGCTCTGGTCGATAACAAAGCCGTGCCGCCCTCGACAAGGGTCATCAATTTGGCGGGCGAGCGGCTGCAGGCAGGCCTCATAGAGAAGGCTTTCGAGAGCAGTCGGGTCGAGAAGATCTGCAATCTGTACGCGCCTTCGGAAACCACGACGTACTCGACCTGGATTTGCATGCGACGGGGAGAGACTGTCGTCGAGACGATTGGCCGTCCGATTGCGAACACGCGGGTGTACCTGCTGGACGGTCATGGTGCGCCGGTTCCGTTTGGCGCGGTCGGGGAGCTTTACATTGGCGGGGCGGGGGTGGCGCGCGGCTATCTGAACCGGCCGGAGCTGACGGCGGAGCGGTTCATCGCCAGCCCGTTTGTGGACGGCGACCGGCTGTACCGCACTGGCGATCTGGCGCGCTACCTGCCGGACGGCAATCTTGAGTTTTTGGGCCGCAACGACGACCAGGTGAAGATCCGCGGCTTCCGGATCGAGCCGGGGGAGATTGCGGCGCGGCTCATCGAGCATGCCTGGGTGCGCGATGCGGTGGTGGTGGCGCAGCAGGATGGCGCCGGCGAGAAGCGGCTGGTGGCCTATGTGGTGTGCGCGCCTGAAGCTCGATCGGATGAGCCGGATGGCGCTGGCGCTGAGCTGGCCGCGACGTTGCGGGCGCATGTGGGCGCGCACCTGCCGGACTACATGGTGCCGGCGGCGTTCGTGCGGCTGGCGGCGCTGCCGCTGACGGTGAACGGCAAGCTCGACCGCCAGGCGCTGCCGGCACCTGCGGATGAGGCGTATGCGCATCGCGCTTACGCGCCGCCGCAGGGCGAGATCGAGACGGCGCTGGCGCAGATCTGGGCCGAGCTTCTCGGTGTGGAGCGGGTCGGACGCCACGACCACTTCTTCGAACTGGGCGGCCACTCGCTCTTGGCGGTGCAGCTGATGGAGCGGCTGCGGCGGCGGTCGCTGGGGGTCGAGGTGCGGACCTTGTTTGCAAAGCCCGTGCTGGCGGATCTGGCCGCGAGCCTCGGCAGTCATCACGAGGTGGCGGTCCCGGCCAACCTGATCAGCGAACAGAGTGCGGCGATCAGGCCAGAGATGCTGCCGCTGATCGAGCTGACGCAGGACGAGATCGCGCGGATCGTCGTCACGGTGCCGGGCGGCGTCGGCAACATCCAGGACATTTATGGCTTGTCGCCGCTGCAGGACGGCATCCTGTTCCATCATCTGTTGGCGACAAAGGGCGATCCGTACCTGCTGGTCTCGCAGATGGCGTTTGCCGATCGTGACCTGCTCGAGCGCTATCTTGCCGCGGTTCAGCGGGTGGTGGGTCGGCACGATATCCTGAGGACGTCGTTTGTCTGGGAAGGGCTGTCGCGCCCGGCCCAGGTGGTGTGGCGGAACGCGCCGCTGGAGGTGAGCGAGGTCGAGCTGGACGGGTCTGGTGGTCCTGGCGCCGCGCAGCTTAAGGATCGGTTTGATCCGCGCCGGCAGCGCATCGAGCTTGGCCGGGCGCCCTTGTTGCGGTTTGTGATTGCGCGCGAGCCCGGCAGTGCGCGCTGGCTGCTGCTGGAGCTGCAGCATCATCTGATCGGGGATCACACCACGCTGGAGGTGATGCATGCCGAGGTCCGGGCCGTGCTGGAGGGACGCGAGCATGAGCTGGCAGCCCCGCAGCCGTTCCGCAACCTGGTGGCGGCGGCACGGCTTGGCGTGGGTGCAGAGGCGCATGAAGAGTTCTTCCGGACGATGCTGGGGGACATCGCTGAGCCGACCACGCCGTTTGGGCTGAGCGAGGTCCACGGCGAGGGCCGCGGGGCTCATGAGGCGCGGCGCATGCTGCCGCAGGCGCTCAACGCGCGATTGCGCAGCCAGGCGCGGCGGCTGGGGGTGAGCCTGGCGAGCCTGTGCCATCTGGCCTGGGGGCAGGTGGTGGCGCGCAGCAGCGACCGCGAGCAGGTGGTGTTCGGCACGGTGCTGTTCGGCCGCATGCATGGCGGGGCGGGTGGCGACCGCGCGATGGGTCTGTTCATCAACACGCTGCCGCTGCGGCTTGACCTGGACGGGACCGGGGTCGAGGCGAGCGTGCGGACCACCCACGCGCGGCTGGCCGAGCTGCTCGCACATGAGCATGCCTCGCTGGCGCTGGCGCAACGCTGCAGCGGCGTTGCGGCGCCGGCGCCGCTGTTCAGCGCGCTGTTGAACTACCGCCACAACACGCCGGCGGCGATCTCCGCCTCCGCAGCCGATGATGCGCTGTCCGGCGTGGAATGGCTGGGCGGGGAGGAGCGCACCAACTATCCGCTGATCTTGTCGGTGGAGGATTTTGGCGAGGCACTCGGGCTGACGGCGCAGGTGGCGGAGGGCGTCTCAGCGGATCGGGTCTGCGGCTACATGCAGCACACGCTCGCGCAACTGGCGGAGGCGCTGGAGCGGGCGCCGACCACGCCGGTGCGGGAGCTGGACATCCTGCCCCCTGACGAGCGGGCGTACCTGTTGGAGGCGCTGAACCGGACGGCGGTGACGTATCCTGAGCAGCAGTGCATCCATGAGCTGTTCGAGGCCCAGGTGCGCCGTGCGCCGGATGCGGTGGCGGTGGTGCGCGCGGAGGAGCGCGTCAGCTATGGCGAGCTCAATGCGCGGGCCAACCAGCTGGCGCATCATCTGATCGCAATTGGGGTGACGCCGGACCAGCCGGTGGCGATCTGCCTACAGCGCAGTCCGATGATGGTGGTGGGGCTGTTGGCGATCCTGAAGGCGGGTGGGGCCTATCTGCCGCTGGACCCGGCCTATCCGAGCGCGCGGCTGCGCCAGGTGCTTGCGGATGCGGCGCCGTCGCTGCTGCTGGCCGATGCGGCGGGACGATCGGCGCTGGGCGCCGATGCGCTACGCGATCTGACGGTAGTGGATCTGGCGGCGGCGAGCCCGGCCTGGGCGGCGCTGCCGGCCACCGATCCCGACCCGTGCGCGCTCGGCCTGACCTCGCGCCATCTGGCCTATGTGATCTACACCTCGGGCTCGTCAGGCACCCCCAAGGGCGTCATGGCCGAGCATCGGAGCCTGGTGCGTCTAGTGGCGGGGAACGACTTCGTCGAGATCTCGCCGCAGGACGTCTTTCTCAACGCATCCTCGCCGACATTCGACGCGACCACGTTCGAGCTCTGGGAGCCTTAGCAAACGGTGCGAGTGTTGTGCTCTATCCTGAACGCTACCTCTCGACAGCAACGCTGGCCCAGATCATCCAAGATCAAGGCATCACCATCGCCTGGATGACTGCCCGTTGTTCGATACCTATACCGCAGAGGGGCGCGGCACTGATCGGCTGCAGCAACTGCTGGTCGGAGGCGAAGAGGTCTCCGTCACTTCCGTTAGAGCATGCCAGAAGCGACATCCGACGCTGCGGATCTCAAATGCCTACGGCCCGACAGAGAACACCACCTTCAGTCTCTGCTATCCGGTGCCTGCTGGCTTTGATGGAGCCATTGTCCCGATTGGCCGTCCGATTGCGAACACGCGGGTGTACCTGCTGGACGGTCATGGTGCGCCGGTTCCGTTTGGCGCGGCGGGTGAGCTTTACATTGGCGGGGCGGGGGTGGCGCGCGGCTATCTGAACCGGCCGGAGCTGACGGCGGAGCGGTTCATCGCCAGCCCGTTTGTGGACGGCGACCGGCTGTACCGCACTGGCGATCTGGCGCGCTACCTGCCGGACGGCAATCTTGAGTTTTTGGGCCGCAACGACGACCAGGTGAAGATCCGCGGCTTCCGGATCGAGCCGGGGGAGATTGCGGCGCGGCTCATCGAGCATGCCTGGGTGCGCGATGCGGTGGTGGTGGCGCAGCAGGATGGCGCCGGCGAGAAGCGGCTGGTGGCCTATGTGGTGTGCGCGCCTGAAGCTCGATCGGATGAGCCGGATGGCGCTGGCGCTGAGCTGGCCGCGACGTTGCGGGCGCATGTGGGCGCGCACCTGCCGGACTACATGGTGCCGGCGGCGTTCGTGCGGCTGGCGGCGCTGCCGCTGACGGTGAACGGCAAGCTCGACCGCCAGGCGCTGCCGGCACCTGCGGATGAGGCGTATGCGCATCGCGCTTACGCGCCGCCGCAGGGCGAGATCGAGACGGCGCTGGCGCAGATCTGGGCCGAGCTTCTCGGTGTGGAGCGGGTCGGACGCCACGACCACTTCTTCGAACTGGGCGGCCACTCGCTCTTGGCGGTGCAGTTCTTGAGCCGGCTGTCGCAGGCGCTGGGTGTAGCGCTGCCGCTGGCGGCGCTGTTTGCCAAACCGGTGCTGGCCGATCTGGCGACGAACATTGTCGAGATGTTGAGCCGCTGCGGTCCGCAAGACCTGCCGGCGATTGTCGGCGTGTCGCGTGATGAACCGCTTGTGCTGTCGTTTGCGCAGCAGCGGCTGTGGTTTTTGGCGCAGCTGGATCAGGATAGCACGAGCTATCACGTGCCGCTGGCCTTGCGGCTGCGCGGCGTGCTCGACCGCCGCGCCTGGCGGCGCAGCCTTGACCGTGTGTTGGCGCGTCATGAGGCGCTGCGTAGCGTCTTTGTCGCGCCGGAGGGCAAGCCCTGGGTTGAGGTGCTGCCGCCGGATGCGGGGCTGCCGGTGCTCGAGCACGATCTGCGGGACAGGCCGGATGCGGACGCGGCGCTTTTGGATCTGTGCCGGGAAGAGGCGCGCACGCCGTTTGATCTGGCGCGCGGGCCGCTGATCCGGGGCCGCCTGATCCGCACCTCGGATGGGGAGCACGTGTTCCTGCTGACCCAGCATCACATTGTCTCCGATGGCTGGTCGCTGGGCGTCTTGGTGCGCGAACTCAGTCAGCTGTACCGGGCGTTCGTAGCTGGGCAGGACGATCCGCTGCCGCCGCTTGCGATCCAGTATCCGGACTATGCCGCCTGGCAGCGGCAGTGGCTGTCGGGGGAACGGCTGCAGCGCCAGGCGCAGTATTGGCGCAACAATCTATCTGGCGCGCCGGCCCGTCTGGCGCTGCCGACAGATCGGCCTCGGCCGGCAGAGCAGTCGTTTGCCGGGGCCAACCTGCCTGTCGTGATCGATGCGGATCTGACGCGGGATCTGAAGCGGCTGAGCCGGCAGCATGGCACGACCTTGTTCATGACGGTGTTGGCGGCGTGGGCGGCGGTGCTGTTGCGTCTGTCGGGGCAGGACGACATTGTGATCGGGGTGCCGAGCGCCAATCGAGGTCGGTGCGAGCTCGAAGGGTTGATCGGGTTCTTCGTCAACGCCCTGGCGCTTCGCCTCGACCTGTCGGGCGCGCCGAGCGTGGCGGAGCTGTTGGAGCGGACGCGGCGCACGGCCTTGGGAGCACAGGAGCATCAGGACCTGCCGTTTGAGCAGGTGGTGGAGATCGTGCAGCCGCCACGGCATCTTGATCACACCCCGCTGTTCCAGGTGATGCTGGCCTGGCAGAACAACGCCATCCCGTCCTTCGACCTTCCCGGGCTGCTGGTGGAGGCTGCGGGGCAGGGGTTCGATCAGGTCAAGTTCGATCTGGAGCTGAACCTTTGCGAACATGGCGAGGTGATCGCCGGGACGCTGGGTTATGCCACGGCGCTGTTTGATCAGGCGACGATCGAGCGACAGCGGGGGTATCTGCTGGCGCTGCTGCGGGCGATGGTTGCCGATGCGCAGCAAGAGGTCGGGCGGATTGAGCTG